>NZ_DASWWZ010000240.1:0-11965 GCF_036405755.1 Schlesneria sp. | reverse complement strand
CAGCAGGAAGTCCTTCTTCAGTTCTGCCCATTCCGCGATTCCCGTAGGGCCACTGCAACCACCCAGCACGGCCATGATGGAGATCACGATGACACTCACGAGGGGATGCTTCTGATTGATGGAAGAACGAGGATCCTCGAGGTCCGCGAAATACGGAATGATTTCATCCAAGCTCAGACGAACGCTACCAGAGTCTTTCTTCGCCATGATCCACCTTAATGCCGCAGCTCGCTTCTTGTCGCAAACAATCGCATCAAGGTATGATGATTAGGCCCCTGGCGCAACTTACCCCATCTTACCTATTTACCGCCGAGTGCGCGCTGGCCCTGGGCTCCCCTCCACCTGTGGCCCTCCATCATGGAGCATGTCGCTATCATATGCGTTTTCCGCGCACTATGAACTAGGGCTTGTCATTTGTCGCTCAAAATTGGTTGCAGAACTTGCGCTGGGAGGTTTCGTGACGGTCAAACTGACGAACTTTGTTACGTTGCGCTTTAGAGTCGCAGGAGAGTAGAATGTTCCAATACAAAGCCGCAAGACTGATGGCGCCAATCGTCATGAACCTGCTTGGAAGTTCAATACATGACCCCATGTGGATCATGCGGACTATGGACGATCGAGATAACCCCGATTATCATGATCTGTATGCGATAGTTCAGTCAAAACAGGATTACACAGTTGGGCACATCCTCATTGAGATCGAGCAGCGTTGGCTCTCGCGTCCGACTTTTTCTGCGCGGGAAAGCCAAGTAGTAGATGCTGAGTCTTTGAGAAGCCGAATCATCGTTTCGCGGCTTGAGACAATGTTGCTTGAGAACAAAGTAGCGAGACGAATACTTCCGCGTCAGTTGTATGACGGAGGCGGTTTCTCGGCTTTTTATATGAAAGGTGCTGAGCGGAGTTTTTTTTCGCCATCGCACGTAGGTCGTAACGCGTTTAAGGAATCCGCATGTGGTAGTTTGGTTCGATTTGTTGTCAAGACGATAAAGAATCATAGGATGTAGAGCCAGTTTCATGTCAACGGAATATGCTGTCTTCCTGTTGGTTTCCTGCTTCTAATTCGGACGTCCGAGCAATGAAGATATTCATCGTCCTTCATCACGAAATCATGGGGGTTCCCGGCAACTACCGTGCTGATGAAATGGTCTTCTACGCAGCAAGAAGCTTGACCAAAGCGTTGGAACTCATCAAGAAGACCCACGTCTCACGATGGTCGTGGTGGGAAATTCAAGTTTGCGAACTGGACGACAGCGAATGGCCCGAGCACATTGGTTATTTCGGAAGAAGGGGCGGCAAGATTGCCAAACCGCCCTATGACAAATGTATTGTTATCTTCGAGCAACGTCCGTCCGAATAATGTTGAACTGCAACACATCATGGTGTGATCTCCAATGCGGTACAGTATTGAGACACTGCATTTTCTGGAGTACACCCCCGGGGACACAGCACGGACGAAGCCCCTCCTCAGCCCGCAGAGTGACAACCAACATTGGTGTAATTCGACAGGAGTGCATTGCGTTCGGTGTGACCGACAATCGCAACAGAAAGCTCTACGAACGTTCAAGCATGTCTGTCGCTTACGGCAAAAATGTAGCGTCCCCGTGACCCTCTCTATATCAGTGCCGTCCCGAGCAGGCTCTACCGTTACAATTGACGGTCGAGCCGGAAGACAGCAGCGTCTGGCTATCTCACTCGTGAGAGCGGAACTCAATCGAGGTGCCGCTGTTGGACGTTGCTTCGAGCGGGGTGGCACCGCAACGTAAACAACCCCGAAGATCTCGTGTTCAACATGCTACAGCCGACTTGCCTCGACGCAATCGCCAGAGCGAGAAGCACACTCCGCCGACGCTCAACAGCCCGATCGACGTCGGCTCAGGCACGGCAGTCGCCAACAGATTTGGCGACGTAAGGCCTGATTCAAACGTCAACGTGTAACCCGCCTCCTCTGGCGTCCGTCCATCAGGCAATGTCACCCGTGCCAGCACCGCCGTATGCGAGTAGTCAGCGATCGACGTACCATCGAGCACACCGACGAGTGTCGTCGCCTCAACCGTATACGATCCGACGCCGAGCAATTCGTTCTGTGGCGAGAGAACAGGATAGAAATACATTTTGAACGTTAGCCAATTCTCCCCCGGATTGTCATCCCATCCATGGCTGGTGCTCTCGGTATAGAGCCCGCCACCTTCTACTCGACCTGAGTATCGCCATTCGTTTGCCTGAACCGTCGTGTGGGTGGTCGCCTTCAACACGAAACTCGCATGGGCGTTGTTTCCCGTCGCTGAGATATTGCCGGTTACGCGATAGCTAAGATTGACGTACTGCGGCGTATCTCCTCCCGCGATCGTCACAATGTCGCTCCAGGAAGCTCGCGAAAGGATGTTCTGTTCGGGAGCAGTTGAAGACGAAACAGTTGCCGAAGACAAAGCACCCAGCTTCTGCCATCCATGCTCATCGATGTAGGAATAGGCGAGGCCGGATCCTCCATACTCGGCCTCCGAGACGACTGCGGAATCGCCTTCTTGAGAGCTGTCCCACTGATATGAGACGGTTCGGGCCTTGGCGTGTACAAGCGAGGCGTCGAGCCTCTTGGCGGATCCAGACCAGAAACCGACTTCCACCAGCATCATAATGACCAATATCGTTCTTCGAATCATCAGTAATACTCTCGATCGCATTGGAGAGGAAGGAAGAAAAGCAGCGGAAGAGCGATTGCCCCACGGCTGCCACCGAGCCCAGTGGACCATACTGAACATCCGCGCTGACTGCAACTCCGTCTAGCTAACGTCACATTGAGCGCACTATGAGGTGGGCTCTGATGACGTGATCCGGGGGGGAGGCATGCTAGCTTTCTTTTTTAGGCTTATTGTTTGCTGTTTGCATGTGGGACGCAAAAAAGGGAACAGCATGTTTGAAGCCAACGACCGACACTAACCGATCGCCCGAATCGAAAGTGCTCATGTGCACCCGTTCGGCGCAAAACCCTTTGCAGCACGCGTCATTGTAAACCCGCCAGCGCGACCTATTGCAAAGGTGAGTGCCCCGCACAGGTTATCTCGTATGCGACGTCTCCACGGCCGCTTCCCCTGCGCGACACGATGTTAAGATTCATCTCTCGATGTGACCGTGGCGAGCCAACCGTAAATTGAAGGCGCCTTCTGAAAGCTCGGCCGTTCAATCCTTCGAGAGGTTGTATACCCAGAGATCACACTGGTTTGTCCATTGGAGTTGTTTCCGTGATCGCATTTCTAACGCAAGCAGGCCTTGACCGGGTGATGATACATTCGCCTAGTACAAACAGCGGGAGCAACCAGAATGACCGTCGAACTTGGTGGCCATGGCGAGTTCGATATGTACTTCGACGACGTTTCGGTCCATTTCGAATAGCAACAACTCCGAATCGACGCCTTGGAACATGACTAACGCGCCGAATGAGAACGCCAGTACGACTGGTTCTCCCAACTCCGTGACCGTACCTGCGAAATCGCGGGATCTTCCATCTGAATGGGTAACTCAGTACCTGGTTAGACTCCTGCCTGACTCGACATATAGTTCACCGTAGGTTCAACTGGCAGATTCCTTCGCCCGGATATCACCAGTCGAGGCCGAATTCGGCGAGTCGCTGTTTGAGCAAATCGACTCGAAGGATACGGACGGCGGTTTCGTCTTCGATCAGCACGGCGACTGCTCTTCCGTCTGCCGTTGCCGCGAGTGACTTGACCTGATCGGAAAGGGGGCTCAGCGTGAGCAATCCTATGAGCGAGCCCTCGTTCTGAAGTTGCCACAGCTTCAGATCGGCGTCCCGTGAACCCGACACGATCAAGTTCCCTCCGGCGAACGTCACGGCGGATACGCTGTCCCTGTGCGCGGGAACTCTTTTCTCGATACGACCGGTTTGAGAATTGATGACCAGCAGATTGCCATCACGGGTTCCCGCGACAATCGTCCGTTCGTCCGGTGACAGCGAGATCGAATCTGCGATCCCGCTCAGGTCAATCTTGTGGCGGACAGCGCCGGTCGAGGGATCGAGGATACGGATACTTCCATCGAGAGAGGTGCACGTCAGAATCGTCGAACCGACGGCGAACGATTCGATGCTGCTGACTCGCAGCTTCTCTTGAGAGACGCTGTTGATCCAGAGCGTCTTGATTTCTGAAGTGGCCCTGTCCAAAACTTTGATCGAATCCGCATCTCGATCCGCGTGTGAAGGATTGCTCGTCACACTTTCCGATACGAAATAGAGTCTCTTGCCGTCCGGTGAGAATCGGATGATCTCTGCCTCGATAATCTCGGGCGATTCAATCACCCTGTGTTTAGCGGACTCGTCGAGGGGAAAGAACCGCAGACTGGTCGTTTCCTGGTGATTGAAGCAGATCGAATGCTCACCCGGCACGCACTGAATTTCGGTCGCCTGTCCCGTCTCGATCGTGGTGAGCAGAGAAATTTCGGCATGTTCCAGACAGCCAGTGAGGACTTGATTGAGTTCTTCAAAATCACCTGAGTCTTTCCGAAAGAAGCGGCTGGATCGCGTCGCGGCGATGGTCTCGCCACTGTGACTGATCGCAACCCGATGCAATTTGTGGGGTTGCTGCAGGCGCGCTGTCCAGACGTCGTGCGTCGACAGTTCGTAGATTTTCAGTCGAGAATCTCCGCACAGAGCCAGGAGATTTTTTGACGGATGAAACCGGCCGACGATCCGGCCGCGACCACCCGTCGAAATCAACGCCACCCGTTCACCGGCGATCAGGTCCCACAATTTCGTTGCATCGGCGTTGGAGGTGACCAGCCATTGGCCGTCGGACGACATTCCGATGCCGTGCATCAGGCTGGCGTCTCGGAACTTCGCTCGGCGATCGATGATCCGCCTCAGCGATGAATGCCGGTGCGAATCCGCGATTTCGTACGTTTCGATCGAGTCTCGCACCCAGCCACCGCCGTCGGGATAGGCGACCGCCACCTCGTAGTTTTGCACGATCCAGTCCAGTTGATCTCTATCTGGTTCAAAGGTCTGAAAATCCGACTCGCGCAGCCATAACGGTGACATACCGGCGACTGCGATCATGGGGGTTTGAGCATAAAAACGGTCACTAACGACGACCAGATCCGTAAACTCGGACTCTTTCTCGATGCTGGCAAGCAGCTGTCCGTCGAGTGACCATTTCTTGACGCTTTTGTCTTTCGAGCAGGTGATCAGTGCATGGCCATCGGACGAAAAACGGATGCGGTGCAGATAGTTTGAATGGGCCTTCCATCGACGGATGTGCTGCCGTGTTGCCATATCGAAGACACAGATCTCTCCGCTTCGACTTCCGACGAACAATTTCGTGCCATCAGGGCTGAACAACAATGAGCGAACCCCATCGGGCCGCAGACGCATCCATTGCTCATTGGCGGGAAATTCCAGGGTGTGAGTCAGCTCCCAAGTGCTTGTTTCGACCAGTGCGATCCTGACATTGCCGTTGAGATCCGTGTTTTCTCCTGCGGCCAGTAGTGACCCATCGGGAGTGAACTCGATCGTGTACGAATCATATCCGTGCAGAAGTTCTCGTTGTTTTCTGGCATCGAGCGCGGCGAGCGCCCGGGTCGCTTCGCTTCGCAAGCGGTAGATCGCTGCCTGATCATCGGGGGGAGCGATTCGGGCCGCCAGTTTCAGTTGATCCAGATTGATCCAGCTCCATTCCCGCGGGGTCTGGAGACTGCGATCGCTGATTTCGGCGAGGGCCAGATAGAACTCTTTTGTTCGGGTCTGTTTCAATGCGGCATCGAGTTCCTTCTCACTTTTTTGCTTTTCCAGTGCGGCATCATGGATGCGAGTGATTTCCCAGGCACCCACCCCCACTGCCAGCAGCAAACTCAGTGCAATGGCGGCGATCAGTCCGGCTCGGTCGGGATTGCGTTTCGACCAGCGCCAGGCCTGACCGAAAGGCCCCAGGGGTCTTGCGCTGATGGGCCGTCCCGCGAGGAAGTTTTCCAGATCCGATGCCAGTGCAGCAGCGCAGGGGTATCGGTTGCGAGGGTCTTTTGCCAGACACTTGAGGCAGATGGTGTCGAGATCTCGTGGGATCTCAGGGACCAGCAATCGGGGGGGGACCGGATCGTTGTTACGGACCTGTTCCAGAGTCGCCAGGTGTGTCGCCCCGAGAAAGGGGGGGCGGCCTGTAATCAGATCGTAAAGTGTCGCACCGATGCCATACACGTCGGTCCAGACGCCGATTTCACATGAGGCTCCGACGGCCTGTTCGGGGGCCATGTAGCTGGGCGAACCGATTGCTTCGGTTGTTAGTGAGGCCCGCGTATCGCCCGCAAGGTGTTTTGCCAGGCCGAAATCACTGATCTTGATCAGCCCCTTCTTGCTCATCAGGATGTTTGCGGGCTTGAGGTCGCGATGGAGAATCCCGTGATCGTGGACACTCGACATCGTTCGGGCAACGGTCAGTGCGATCTCAGCAGCGGACTTGGGATCGATCGAAGATTTGGTGTCCCGCTGAGCAAGATTCTTTCCGTCGACATATTCCAGTACCAGGCAGGGCATTCCATCCAGATCGATGACGTCGATGACTCGAATGACGTTTTCGAGATTCAACCTTGCGAGCGCGTCCGCCTCATTGCGCAGACGGGCGATCAGCACCTGGGGACGTTGGCTCAAATTGTTGATCAGCTTGAGAGCCACGTCCCGTTCTAAATTGAGCTGGGTCGCTTTGTAGACGATCCCCATTCCTCCACGTCCGATTTCATCCATCACTCGGAAACCGGGGACTGAGGGTAAGTCAGGGGGGAGAATTCGGGCGAACTCATCTTCACTCATGGAACGGGTTTCGGCCAATCGAGCCCCCAGCATCCTGTCCATGCACCCCAGAATCTCGATGCGTCGGGTCAATTCGTGGACGAGGTCAGTGCGCGGTCCGCACAGTTGCTCAGGGGACTTTGGAGTTTGAGAATGGCATGCATCTTCCCAATCCAGCAGCAGATCGGCCAACAGCTCTTCGTCGGACAGTGGTTGATCCATGTTCACGAAGAGTGTTCCCGATGAGGTACGAAGCGGCACGGGATCAGGCGTGCTGACTGGAATCCCACGAACGATCAATCAGTTTTTTCAGGTTCAGCCTGGCGGATTGCCAGTAACGACGAAGCTGGCGTTCGCTGACGTTCAGCACTTTTGCAGCCTCGGCCTGGGTCAGATCGTGGTACCACAGCAGATCAAACACACGCCGCTCGAATTCAGGAAGAAGTTCGATTGAAGAATGGAATTCCGACCAGACAGACAGTGAATACGGGCCGGACTGTTTGTCGTAAGAAACCATCGGGAGTTGGGCGCCTTCCGACATCAGTGAGCCGGGTATCGGAGTTTCATGATGGGCTCCCATCCCTTCCGGACCAAGGTAGTGGCGGGCCATGTCGGTCAGCTCGCGCCGCATCAGGGCCGCTGCGAAGCTGAGAAAATCCTCAACGGTTTGCGGCACAATGCTGGCGAGTGCTGAATGCAGACGCATCACGGCGCCTTGCATCAGGTCTTCCGGCTGTTCCCAACGTCCCACACGGGGACTGTCCCGCATCATTCGTCGCGCCAAGGCCAGCAAACGGTGTGATATGCGCGACATCAACTCATCGCGCGCATCCAGCTCTCCCCGCTTCAGGCGGTCCAGGCAATTCTCGATGACGACGGTCGTATCACTCACACGATTCCTCGCGAGTCGCTTCTGAAGTGCCAATGAAATGTCGGGAAGTGTGATCTCAGAATCACCAGGAGACCTGTGAGAAAATACTGCTGGAAAGCAGGGATGTATTCAAGTGTGCCGACTGCTTCACGGAATGAAGATTACTCAATTAACATTTTGTGTCTGATGCGACGATTCTGCAGGTTCGAGCAGTTTTTTGTCCAGAATTGACGGAGAAGCTTTTCGTCCGTTTCCCTATCAGGGGATAGGACTCGCACCGCGCTGAGGCTCGAATCAGGCGCTGATCGAGGCGGGTAAGTAACCTTGGTGAAGTGAAGACTTGCAAGTGTACGTGCGCAGTCCCATGTCCGAGCCCCTTGTGCGGGCCCTTCCCTGCGGCGCAATGACAGGGGGCTGGTCTGTGACGGGGGGCCACTGTCGGGTAAGCTCACGTCGCATCGTTTGTCGGGCTTGTATCGGGATCTTCGGTTGAGGTTTTTGACGTGGAACGTAATTCCAGACTGGTCCCTCTCGGGCGGCTACTGGTGGGAGCCGGGGTGAGCTTGATCCTGCTTCGGGGGATTGAACTGTTCGCACGGATGCCGGGGCTCCCTGCGTTCTGGTATAGCAATCAGGCAATCTGGATCCTGGTCGCAATTGGACTGGCCGCTTTGGGCTGGAATATCTTGTGGGGACGTCGAATGTTCGTCGAAGAGACCTGGCAGCCTGCAATTCCCGGACGTCGCTTCCAGTCGGCGACCATCTACACGAGCGCGGGCTGTCATCTTTGCGAGGATGCGGCGGCACTCATTGCCGAGCATCATCGCTGGCTGCCAATCCCGGATCACGTCGACATCAAAAGTGATCCGACCCTTTCCAAAAAATACGGGACCTGCGTCCCTGTCGTCATCTTCGACGGCAAGGTGCGGTTTCGGGGCCGTGTCGACCCCGTGCTGCTGCGACGACTGATCGAAGGAACTCCGCCGCTGCCCGTCCACTGATACGACTGTCAGACAGAGTGTTGCGAATGCCCGCCAACCGGCGAGCCACAAATGACAGCACGTTTGCGAATCTGGTACTTCAGGGAGTACCCGGCGTGTTACGGTAATCGAGCGGTGGAGCCTGTCCGGGGAGAATCAGCGGCTGGTACTTTCGGCCTGCCAGTCGTTCTGCGTGTTCCGCTTTCGCCTGCTGAATGATTTCAGGTTGTGACATCAGGTCCCAGACGCTGGCGGCCATGGTTCGGGCAGCCAGTTGCATCCCCTGTTTTCCGATCGAAGTCCCTCCGGCCGCAACCGCCTGCCACGAATGCGAGGGAGTTCCCGGGACAAAGCAGGCGGTCGTGAATCCTGCCGTGGGCACAACCCACGAGACGTCGCCCACGTCGGTTGATCCCTTGCCGACTTCGCCGCTGGTGTCGGCAACTTGATTGATCGATTCCAGTGGCTGCGGTTTCATCAGGGTTTCACGAATTTTCAGTGCGAAGGTCGCCTGTTCTTCATCATATTTGAGGTCATTCAGCTCCCGCAGATTCGCCAGGGCGATTTGAGCGAGCCGGTCGTTCGGCAGCAGTTCCATTGTGCCGCCGAGGTACTGTTCGTCGAGTTTCGTTTCGGTCGCGAGTGCTCCCGCCTGAGCACACTTCACGAGTCGCGGGTAAAGTTCACGCACCACTTCAGCCTTGGGATGGCGGATGTAGAAGAAGACCTCTGCAAAGTCGGGGACGACGTTGGGGGCCGAACCGCCGCTGGTGATGACATGATGAATGCGTGTAAAATCCGGTGTGTGCTCACGAAGCAATTCCGAGGCATGACAGGCGAGTTCGACAGCATCCAGTGAGGAACGTCCCTGCTCGGGAGCACCTGCCGCATGGGCGCTACGGCCGTCAAAGCGAAACTTGACCGCAGCACGCGCGAGGCAGGATGAGTCGCCTGCTGTGTTGCGACCCGCAGGGTGCCAGTGAAACGCTGCATCACAGTCTTGAAATAGCCCCGCGCGTACCATGAAGGCCTTACCACTTCCCCCCTCCTCGGCCGGACATCCATAAAAACGAACGGTGCCGCGCAGATTGCCTACCTTGATTTGCTCAGCGACCGCGATGGCCGCGGATGCGGAGGCGGCACCAAACAGGTGATGGCCGCAGGCCTGTCCATAACTGGCCTGAGGACGGGGAAGCTGCTCTGGAATTGCTTGCTGAGACAAGCCGGGGAGTGCGTCGTACTCGCCGAGAATCGCGATGACCGGCGACCCCTCACCGTAAGTTGCTGTGAAAGCGGTGGGGATATCAGCGACTTTGCGTTCGACACGGAAGCCGGCATTCTCAAGTAAATCCGCCAGCAAACGAGCTGATTCAAATTCCTGATAGCCCGGTTCCGCAAGCTCCCAGATCCTGAGAGCGATATTCCATGTCGCTGCTTCCCGCTCGCGAATGCTGTGAGACAGAGCCTCTTTTTGTGCAAACGCAGGTGAGACCGCTAGTGTCAGCATCAGCAGTCCCGCGGCAATTCGGATCATCGGTCGTCCTCGGCTTGGATAGGGAACATCCTCACGAACAGGGGCTCTGTCGTTCGGAGTGGCGACTGTGGCCGTTTCCGAGTGTAACCGTCGCGCGCGGTTGGTTTCTAGCGGACAGCGGTCGCGGCCCAGAGGGCCAGCTTCTCGCGGAAGATCTTGGAATTGTGACGAATGTCGACGGGGAAGTGAGGATGAAAGAGCATTGTGCGAATCGGCGTGGTGAGCTCAAAATTTGCCCCGAGGTCCCGGAGCTCCGATAGCAGTTGGGTGTTCGTCCGCTTCTGGTCGTCACGTGACTGGAAGCGGGGATAACGTTCGATGCACAGGATTGGCTCGACGGTCCCCTGTTTTCGTACGCCTACCAGAGCCGTGCGGAACACGGCCGGGTGCTGGTTAAAAATTCCTTCGACCGGTTCTGTGAAGTAGGTCCGCGCGGGGGTGACCACCCGGTGCGACTTGCGGCCGCAGAACCAGAGCCGCCCCTGGGCATCGAAGTAACCAACGTCCCCCATGCGGTGCCGCATTCGTCCTGATTCCGGATCGCGGATTTTTGCCAGCGCAGTGAGATCGGGACGATTGTAGTATTCCTGTGTGACCATCGGCCCGTGGACGACGATCTCACCGATCTCGCCGGGCCGGACGCGGAGTTCTTCAGACCAGACGGGGATCGGTTCATCTGTAATTCTGATAATTTCGATGTGGATTGAAGGGACCGGTTTTCCGACACAGGTTCCCGCTCCTTGCGCGGTCAACTTCTGTGTCTCACCCAGGATTTCGTGGCTGCCGATCACGGCCACGGGCAGAGACTCTGTCGCACCATACGGCGTGAAAATTTGCGACTGAGGGAGTAAATACTTCGAGAAGCGTTCGAGGATTATCGGAGAGACAGGGGCTCCCGCCGATAGGACGCGGCGCAGCGACGGCCATTTCTCGATGACATCCGTGGTTTGCGCGTTCGAGGGGGAGTGGCCCTGTACCGCTGGCCTCCAGTCCCGTCCCACCCGATTCAGTAAAGCTGGCGAGCCGAAGAGGTTATTAATCTGGAACCTCTGAATCGGGCCGACAATTTCGGCGGGATTGACACGGGCCGGTTTCGTGAAATCCATCCGTGGGACGACGGCCGTCATACCAAGAGCCGGAGCGAAAAGTGCGAACAGAGGAAATGTGCAGAGATCGACCTCTCCCGGTTCGATCTGCAGTGCTGCTTTCAACGCCGCGACCTGGGCCGCAAAGTTTCCGTGCGAGTAGACTGCCCCTTTAGGAACTCCCGTACTGCCGCTGGTAAACAGGATCGCGGCAGTCTCTTCTGCTTCCGTCGCTGCGGGGTGCCAGTCTATTGTCCCGTTTTGCTCTGAGGACCGACGGGTACGTCCTTCGGCAGCGACCTCCTGCCACGTCCGCCCTGCCCATGCCAGTCGTCGTCCCACCGTCACCAGATGCTTAATCGACCGCTTTGCCCAACCGAACAGGAGTCGTGCCAGATGGGCCTTCGTCACTCCGATGAACGCCTCTGGTTCGGCTTCGGCCAGACACTTGCCGAGGTTTTTGATGCCGATCCCCGGATCAATCAGGACCGGAACGGCACCCGCCTTAAACAGGGCGAAGGTGAGCGTGAAAAACTCCAGCGAAGGGGGGACCATCAGCGCCGCTTTCACGCCACGTCCGATACCGATCCGCTCCAGTCCCATCGCCAGATCGTCGCTCTTCTGATCAAGTTGCTGATAGGTGTAGCTGGTGTACTGCGTCTCACCATTCGCGTCGCGGGAGGCAGGAAACCTTACCGCAATCTGATCGGG
>NZ_DASWWZ010000239.1:0-17526 GCF_036405755.1 Schlesneria sp. | reverse complement strand
GGAGGTGCCCCAATGTCGCCATCGGGTTGCCGCGAGGGAATTCAGCAGGGCAGGGTCGAACTTGTGAGCCACCAACCCCTGGTCCAGGATCAATCGGGTCGCACTTCGCTGCTGTGCTGCATCAACCGGCTTAAAGGGAGTACGAGCCTGATTGTCGCCCTTATGATCGCGGTAAATGTGCACTCCGCCGATCAGCTTCGAAGCAAAGCGGATGGTTCTGTAATACTCACCTATCAGGATTCCAAACGACTGCCGTGCGCGCTGGTATCCCTCGCCGTTGTCGACGGTCCGCTCCAGGAACTTCGGTAGAAGTGCGTTTACGATGGCGATTTGGCGCTGTGCGTAAACGACAGGATCCTTGCCCAGATCAAACCGGAAGGTGAGGGGGTCGGGATCGTTGGACTCTGCGTCCTCGTCGGTTCCAAAGTCGAGGCCACTTTCACCGCTGCGAGAGGCGATTTTTGCCAGTTCGGCGTTCTCGTCACCCGAGATCGGTTTGTAGCCGTACTCAATCGCCCAGTAGTCGTATGGGCCCAGGGTGGTGGTGTAGTACGCTGGCTGTTTCGTGCCGGCGGGGACGATATTCACGGGGGAATAATCCATCACACTCGCCACAGTCGGTTCATGGACCTTGGCAGCATCTTCCATTTCCGCGAGCGACTTCCAGGCACTGGCCTTGAAGTTGTGCCGCAGTCCCAGCGTATGGCCGACTTCGTGCATCACGACTTCTTTAAGGGCCTGCTGAAGATACTCTTCGGGCAATTCGCCACGCTTTTCAGTGAGGCCCTGCACTGCCATGACTGCTGCCGCAAACCCGGTCTGCTGCTGCATCCCTTCCGACAGCCGGCATTCGTGGAAAGCCCGATTTCCCGGCAGGCGGAGCGGACGTGGCCCCTTTACGGGAAGCTCTTCCCCAAACAGGGTGGCGATGGTGGCAGGAGTAAAGTTCTCGTACGTCGACTTCCACGACCGCAGGAAGCTGGCATCGAAGATGATGTCTGCATCCAGAATCTGACCCGTCAACGGGTTCGTACGGGAGGGGCCCATGGCAAAACCGGCTTCTGCTGTGATCCAGCGAAACGTGTTATGCTGCACATCTTCCGGATCCCAAGTGTCGTCATCACGCTGCTGCCGTACTTCGATGGCGTTGTCGAAACCGAGTTTCTCGAATGCCTTGTTCCAATCTTCGATCCCCGCTCTGACAATCGGACGCAAATTGAAGGGGACGGTCTTTTCGAGATAGAAGACAATCGGATCCTTCGGAGGAGAAATCTTCGCGGAAGGGTCCAGCTTCTGAAGGTCCCAGCGATTGATGTAGCGGACGAAGTGCTGATCGTCTGATACGTCACTGAAATCCTTCGTAACCGTAAGGAAGTAACCGATCCGGTCGTCTGCTTTTCGTGGTTTGTAGCCGGTTTGCGGCAACTGGCTGATACTGTAATGCATCATCACCTGCATTCCGCGCGGATCGGGTACCGCGTCCGACTCGTTCATGGGATCGCGCGAGTAGACTGCGGCAATGTCGATTTCCACATTCTTCGGAAATGTCTTCACATTGGCGATCGTACTGCGATCGAACACAAAGGATGCACCGAGCATTCGGCCGACCATTTCGTCGTCGCTCAGGAAAATGCGTGTCATATCGACCAGGTGGCCGCCCGGAGTGTCGGTCAGGATCGGCAGGGCGTAGAGAACGGAATCGCTGTAGGCCAATTTGACAGCGGTCGCTTCGGGACTTCCCGCTTTGGCTTTGAATTTGACGTTGCGACGCAGGACGTGAATCTTGTCTCCGACTTTACGGAACGACCAGAGAACATCGTCTCCCCACGTCATCCCGCCCAGAACCATCCCCTGGCTCACCCCGCGAGCGATCGAGCTGAGCATTAAGTAGTCTTGGTTGAGCTGAGCTTGTTTCAGGTCGACCAGGATTTGCTGGTCCTTCGTATAAACCGTCCAAAGTCCTCCGTCGACTTTTTTCAGGCCAGTCGTCAACGTATCAAACTTCGAGGGTGTTGCGGCGGGTTGCTGAGCGTGCGCGGCAATACCAGGGAAAGTCGCGGCCAGCACGAGCAGCGCAATAACCAATCGAAAACGAGCCATAAGTGTTGTTCCAGCAGGAAAATGAACTCGAACGGCAGTCCAGCCCTATAGTTGACGCAGGTTTCCCAATCTTTACAAAATTATGGCACACGTCCAGTGGTGCGTGCACGCTCAATTGTCAAAATTCAGCAGAATCGACCAGTTTCCGCTGCTCCTCGAAAATCTCTCGGGGACAGTGCATGCTGCGACGGCTGAAGCAACTTGGCAAGGTTAAACTTCTACGTGGACTTTGCCGATAAAATCGGCGGCACGGAAACGTTGTTTCATCCGTTTCACGACGATTCAAGCGGCTGAATAGAGTGAATCACGCGCAGTTCCCCTCCCTCTCACAGATTCCTGCGAATCTGTAGCTGATCGGTCGATATCCCTTTCACGACGCTGGCCTCGGCGGCAGCTTAATTACGCTTCAACTTCGAGATCGGACCCACGGAAGGGAAGAGTCATGCCTCAACACGGCGTTAATGTCCTCGCGCTGATCAAGGGACCCGAGCGTTTTGTGTTTCTCTACGACGATGAGAGCGCCGATCAACTGTTGCAGACGCTCGGCAAGTACGCGGCCGATCCCGAGCTGAACTTCTCGTGGTATGATGCCGCGACCCTGAGCCAGCGTGTCCGGAAACTCCGGGAAGCCGACTCCACGGACAAAGAACGTCCTCGCAATCGCATTCGCCGGTCCGCAGCCTGATCACCGGCTCTAGGCGAACTGATCGCGAAGATTGGCTCCGCCCCACCTGAAACCGTGCCGTCACAGCAGCCAACATTCGTGCCGCTGGACGCTGACACAACGAGGAACGATTGAGTCGGTAGCGAGCCACTGGGGATTGCGAAACGCACCGATCCCACCGCATCCGACCGGCGGTGGCCGGGTTGTTTTGGCAATGCGGACCAATCCAGAACAATCTTGAGTCGTCACCCACTGAATTGATACGGTCGTGCTGACCACGACTGCGAAATTGGTTCCGTTGAGTTCAGTCGATCCGATCGCGAACTTGAACAGCGCTTCTCGTCCTGGAAACAAGCAACGCCCCAATGTACGCCGCGATTGATGGCTTCCTGCGCTACCTGAAAATCGAGCGAAATGCGTCTGAGCTGACACTCAAATCCTACAGCGAGGACTTTGGCAGCCTGCTGGACTATTTTCGCGATCGCGTCGGGGACATTGTCGATCCAGCCGAAGTGCAAATCCCGCAGCTTCGCGGTTATGTCGCCTACCTTCATGAGTGCGACTACGCACGAACGACGATCGCCCGACGACTGGCCAGCCTGCGCAGCTTCTTCCGCTACTGCCAACGAGAAGGCCTTGTCAGTTCGAATCCTGCCAAAGTCCTTCGGACGCCCCGAGTCGGTCGGAAACTGCCTCACTTTCTCACGACTGAACAGATCACAAAACTTCTCGAAGCTCCTCCCGCCAATCAGGATGAGGGACTTCGCGACCGAGCGATTCTGGAGACGCTGTACTCTGCCGGTCTCCGAGTGGCTGAACTTGTCGGCCTGAACGTCGACCACTGGGACCAGGACGCCAACATCATCCGCGTCTTCGGAAAAGGAAAGAAAGAGCGGATCGCACCGATCGGACGTTTTGCCGCTCAAGCACTCTACCGCTGGCTGGAGGTCCGCAAAGAGGCTCCTGGCGCAGGTCCCAAAGACCAGGGAGCACTCTTCTTAAATCGCTTCGGCACGCGACTGACAACACGCAGCATCGGTCGAATGCTGGAAAAGTATCTGAAGCTGACGGGTCTCGACAAACTCACCACCCCCCACACCTTGCGTCATTCGTTTGCAACTCACCTTCTGGATGGGGGTGCCGACCTGCGTTCCGTTCAGGAACTGCTGGGACATAAAAGTCTGACAACAACCCAGATCTACACACACGTCAGTACAAAACGTCTGAAAGACACCTACGAAAACGCGCACCCCCACGCCGCCAAAAATCATCGCCCGGGTCGAGGCGAACGGCCCCCCGCTGAAAAATAGCGGCCCGCTCACGTCATCCTCGCTGATGGCGCCATTGGCACCCCCGAGGATCAACCGTCCATCGAACCGGTGATGACTCCCCCTTCCTGGAACTGGGCATAGTTTTCCGCGAACGAGTCGGCCAGTCGGCGGGCACTCGCTTCGTAATGGGAAACGTCAGCCCAGGCTTTTCGCGGATCGAGGATTTCGTCGGGGACTTTGCTGCACCGGGTGACAACGTGTAGCCCGAAAATGGGATCCAATTGAGTCGGCGCGTCCCGGAGTTCCCCCGAGTGGATCGCGTCGATGATGGCCCGAGTGTAGGCCAGCTTCATTCGAGCGCCGATTCCGTAGGGGCCACCGCTCCAACCCGTATTCACCAGCCAGACCTTGGCGTCGTGCTTTTGGATCTTTTCCGCCAGCAGTTCTGCATACTTCTGCGGGTGCCAGACAAGGAACGGTCCGCCAAAACAGGGCGAGAACGTTGCCTGAGGCTCTTTCACACCGACTTCCGTTCCCGCGATCTTGGCCGTGTAACCGTTCACAAAATGGAAAATTGCCTGCTCGGTCGTTAATCGACTGACCGGCGGCAGGACTCCAAACGCGTCGCACGTCAGGAAGATGACATCAGTCGGGTGGCCCGCAACGCAGGGAATTTTCGCATTCGTCACATATTCTATGGGGTATGCACCCCGAGTGTTCTGCGTGATGGTCGAATTGTTGAAGTCGACGTGATGATGGGCGTCATCGTAGACGACGTTTTCCAGCACCGCCCCGTAACGCAGCGCCTGGAAGATCTCCGGCTCGGATTCTCGTGAGAGGTAGATCGCCTTGGCGTAGCAGCCCCCCTCAATGTTGAAAATTCCTTCGTTCGACCAGCAGTGCTCGTCGTCACCAATCAGAGACCGACGGGGATCGGCAGAGAGCGTGGTTTTCCCCGTTCCGGAGAGTCCAAACATGATCGAGGACTGCTCCGTGACTCGATCTGCTGTTGCCGAACAGTGCATCGAAAGCACTCCTCGTTTCGGCATCAGATAATTCATGATCGTGAAGATGCCCTTCTTCATCTCGCCTGCATACTCGGTCCCCAGAATGACAACTTCACCGTTCTCAAAACTGACGTCAACGCTGGTCTTGGACGTCATACCGGTCGTGTAACGGTTCGCCGGGAACCTTCCTGCGTTGTAGATGACGAAGTCGGGCACGCCAAAGTTCGCCAACTGGTCGTCAGTAGGACGAATCAGCATCTGATGCATAAACAGGGCGTGATAGGGCCGAGAACAGATCACTCGAACTTTGATCTGGTGCTGCGGATCCCAACCGGCGAACGCGTCGACGACGTAAAGCCTTTCGCAGATATTCAGATAATCCTTGGCCCGCTCGCGATTGATTGAGAACGTGGCATCGTCCAGCGGAAAATTCACGGGTCCCCACCAGATGTCATCTGCCGACGCGGAATTTTTGACAAGTCGTTTATCCTGTGGCGAGCGACCTGTTTTCTCCCCGGAATAGGCGATGAGTGCTCCAGAGTTGGAAATGCGCGTCCCCGGTTCGTAGCGAATCGCCTCTTCATAGAGTTGTGAGGGATCGGCGTTCCGCAGAATCGTGGGAGCCTTCAATCCATGTACGGACAGATCAAAATTGGCCATCGGTTGCTCCTGAGTGTCCGGCGAAGTCATGTCGACTCGATTGTTGCGCATGAATCCATTCAAACCGGAACGAGTAGACGATCGATTCACAAAGCGGGGAACCACTCGGGCGGATCCGAATCACTTACGGTCAAACGGATCGACGTGACGCCGCCAGTGGACTGGTTCATTCTGGTGACTTAGCGAAAGCATAGCAGATCCCTTCCCAAACACGTCGCCAAGGGTTGTCTCCTGCACCTGCGAGCACAAAGTAGCGGGGAATCGGAACGGTCGGACAGTTTCAGCAATTTGACTTATAAGGTCAATTCCCGTTGGAAGCCGGGCGTTTCCGAAATCCGGGCGAAAATCATGATCGCACCAGAGGCATAACTCACCCACAAACGTCTACAATCGGGCTTCGCTGTGGCAACTGCTTCTCGATGATTCAACCTGCATTTGACTTGGGAGTTTAGTTAATGGATTTGCTTACGACATTGTCGGGTTCGTTGATGGAAGGCTTCTATCCGTCTGGCTGGGATCTCGCGAAAATCGACGCATGCGTCGACCCCGATCCCTCAACGATTACGGTCCGTCAGAAGAGCTGGCACTCGGGCTTCCAGCTAATCCCCTGTACCAGCCTGGCCGACTTCGACATGATGCTCGGGCATGAAATTGCCCACACGATCAAGCAGGCCCGGGATGCGGGCGAACAGGCTGCCATGATTCTGCCCGTGGGTCCGATGGGCATGTATCGCTGGGCCGTCTATTTCCTGACAGAATGGAATGTCTCGTGCGATCATGTGCATGGTTTCAACATGGACGAATGGTCGGACATCGCTGGCAATACGCTCCCATCGTCCAATACGGGATCATTTCAGTATGCCATGGAGCAGGCGTTTTACGGTCCTCTCAAAAAATTGACCGTTCCCAAGAAACAGCGTAACTTTGCCACGAAGAAACTGCTGCCGACCTACGCCGAAAAGATCGGCGAACTACGATCCCGCGGCGCAAAGCTGACCACCATCTTCGGTATTGGCCGCGTTTGCCATATCGCATTCTGGGAACCTCACTTCGCCGCCGAATACTCATCGGTGGCCGAATGGAAGCAACAGACTCATCGGCTGGGTGCCAAGCTGCATCCTCTGACGATCGAACAGAATGCCCTGACCAGTTTCAAGAGCCGCACGACGCATGTCCCGGCGTTCGCCAATACGATCGGCCCAGGCTTGTTCCTCGGCTGCGATAAGATCATCGGCGGCGCTGACGGCACCTTCGGCCGTGGAATGCAGTGGCAGGGCCTGTCGCTCTGGATGACCCTGCGACACGAGCCGACCCCGTGGATTCCTTCGACATTTATGCCCGGACAGCCCGGTCGCCTGTTCTTCCTGCAAGATCTGGCCGGTCCGCTGGTTGCTGAATGTAACTGAGCCTCGTCCGCTTCCTTCGACTTCACGCACGGCAAGTTCGGGCGAAGAAGACGCGAAGAGGAAAGAAATCAGTGGGGCCACGGCAGCGAAATTCATTCGCCACTGTGGCCCTCACTGTTGAATGAACCAGCGCAGCCAGCCGGGTTTCCAACTGCGACGAACACAATCGTCTTATCGATGACGGTGTCCGATTCTATCTGGATCACAGCATCGAAGCTGCGATCCCCGTCACTAGACTTAGGGATGTCGATTGACTGACAATGGATGATTCCATTCCTACGAGATTCTGAAAATCGATCCCCAGGGTGGATTAGGAACACGTCGCTTGGCCCCTTGTCGAGAAGCCGATCCATGCCGACTCCAGGTTCAGTCATCTACCATCAGCTGCAATCCGCGCTCGACCATCAGCGGTTGGCCGTCGCAGAGCGGACACGAGATGTGGAGATGCTCGACAGTCAGTTAAAAGAATTGGTCTCGCGCAAAGGGGCGACTCTCCTCGAACTGGCGCAGCACTATCTGCCTGAATTCAGCCGATCGTCGATTGAAACGACTTTTGCCGAAGTCCGGGCGACGTTACTGGAGATTATGGGGCGTAAAGAGCGGATCCATGCCGAGTTAACCGCTCGGGCCAGCCGATTCGTCGAATCGTGCCGTAAGCTCGAGAAGGATCTCGACGGGATCACCGAACAATTGAATGAACACGTGCGACGACGTGACGATCTGGAGAGAGTCGTTGCTGACCGTCTTAAGGACGACACGCATTTCCAGGAACTTTCGCACGACGCGGCCCAGATGGAAGCGCGTCTGCAGCGGAATGAGGCCCGCGTCCTCGAACTCCAGGCCTCTGCAAAGGAAAAGCTTCCGCCCTACGAGAAAAGTTCCCTCTTTCAGTACCTCTACCGGATCGGTTACGGAACATCCGCTTACCGGGCGAAAGGATTCCTCAGATCCCTAGACAGATGGGTCGCGAGGATCATCGATTTTCCCAAAGCACGGAACGGGTATGAGTTTCTCCGGAATACGCCCAAACTGATGGCGGAAGAAGTCGAACGCCGCAAAACCGAATTCAAGGGCTTGATGGAAGAGATCGAAGATATTGAGTACCAGATTACCGACTCCGTCGGGCTGACCGCGGTTCTGGAAGCAGGCCGAAAACTCGGGGCAAAGCGAGAGGAAATTGTCGCAACCCTGGAGAAGACCCGAAATGAACTGCAGGCCGTCGATGCCGAACTCGAGGAACTTGATCAGACACAGGGCCATTTCTACGAAGAGGCCATCAAAAAGTTCGAAAAGTTCCTCAGCCAGACAGAAACAGGAGTCCTCCAGAACAGGGCCAGACGTACCCCGGACCCCCGCGATGACGAGATTGTGTCTCGGGTCACCGAGCTGACGGCCCAGATCGAGCGACTTAAGCCTCAAATCGTGGACGCCCAGCGTAACCGCAAGCTGGCTGAAGATCTGGCGGGAGGTATGGATCTGGTCGTGAACCGATTTCGTCAGAACAACTTTGATTCTGAGCGAAGTTCATTCTCCGATTCACTGGACCCTGACACCGAACTGACACGTTATCTACAGGGGCTGACCAAACCGGAAGAATTCTGGCAAATCATCAGACGGCAGCAGCAGTTTCAGCCAAACTGGGCCGAGAACATGTCAGCGCAAGGGGCCAATGTCGTCTTGGAAGCCCTCAATAATCCCGCTTTGTCTCGCGCTCTCGTCAACGCAACTGCCCAAGTTGTCGAAGGTGCTCTGAACTCGATGGCGCAACGAGGAATCGAACGGCGTGCTCCTGAGCGACGTGTCCATCAGGAACGGGTCGGGCGTCCCCGTAGCGGAGGCCACTTCACCACCGGAGAAGGGTTCTAATCCCATCTGTTCGGACAGTCGCTATGATAGGGGGCAGAGCGTCCGGTCGACTTGCACTCAGTCAGCGAAGTTGAGTCACGACCTCCGCAGACGCCGCGACCGAGTCACTTTTTTGGACGACGACCGTGCCCCCTTTCAGTCCCTTTGAACGCCCCAAGCGCCAGATCGAACGCGAATTCGGTGTTCCCGTACCGGGCGAGATTCTTGCCCCGGAAAAATGGACACAGACCGCCATCAAAAAGCTCCCTCCGCCGGGACCGTTGGACTTTGCCGCGTTGTTCGGTCGTACGGCTCCCGTCATGCTCGATATCGGGTGTGGCAATGGACGATCTACTCTGGCCTCGGCAATCTGGCGGCCGGACGTTGATCACCTTTCTTCAGACGTCCTTCCCGTGGTCATTCGTTATGCGACCCGACGAGCTAACCAGCGAGGATTGACCAATGTCCGCTTCGCCGTCATCGGTGGACGGGAACTGCTGGCGGATTACATCGCACCACAATCGGTGGCGGAAATTCACGTATATCATCCGCAGCCATACTACGAGGCGAGTCAGGTTCACCGGCGTTTGATCACCCCCGAATTTATCGCGCTCGTCCATCGTTCTCTGGCCCCGGGGGGACAGATCGTCCTGCAGACAGATAACCCCGGATATTGGAAATACATGCAGCAGGTGGTGCCGATCTTTTTTGAATGGCAATCGCATCCGAATCCGTGGCCCGATGCCCCCAAGGGGCGGACACGACGTGAAATCATTGCCATGAGGCAATCACTGCCTATTTTTCGCGGGACCGGAAAACCCCGCACTGACGTATCCCCGACAGACGCACTCAAGCTGGCGGCGACTCTTCCCCCTCCGACGTTCGACGCCGACCGGAAACTCCGTGCCCTTGATCGGCTCGAAAGAGATTCGGGCGGCTCGTAGAACGCAAGGTGAATCGGTAGTGCCAACGCTCCGAGTCCGATCTCGGAAAAATTTACTGTCCAGCACGCAGGATTCCGGAACTCATTTTTTCGATCTGGTCCCTCTTTTTCTGAGTCACCCCATGGCGAAGTCAAAAGCAGTCCGTGCCTGTGTCGCAAGTCTGACTGCAGGCGCCGTTCTGTTCTGCCTGACCGCAGATTCAGCACCACCCAAGCTGCGGGGTGTGAAGCTGGGGACGCGCGCGCTGCTCAAGCTTGAGCAGGAATACATCGCACCGCTCGGGACCGACGAATCGCCACTCTCTAAAGGAATGAAGG
This sequence comes from Schlesneria sp., assembly GCF_036405755.1. Lineage (NCBI taxonomy): Bacteria > Pseudomonadati > Planctomycetota > Planctomycetia > Planctomycetales > Planctomycetaceae > Schlesneria > Schlesneria sp. Next base: position 7,312 of record NZ_DASWWZ010000239.1, on the reverse strand, counting down.
CCGACTTGTACCTTCAGACCGGGAAAAAGCTTGAGCAAGTCGAGATCACCGAACTATTGCCCGGCAAACAGAAAAACACACTGAAAATCCTGGGAATCACACTCCCGAAGGGAGGTAAGCAAAAGATCCCCGCCACAAACCTGGCTCATCTGGCGACGGAGGACAAGGTTTTTGATGTCGTGCAGGATCCCTCGGCAAAGTCATTCTTCCTGCTTGATCTCGCTCGAAGAGATGAACTGGCACAAGCACGGTTGTCGCGAACGGGTCACGCTCTCTGGGACGATCCATCCGACGAGGAACGTGCGGAGTCGATTGAAAAATCGAAAGAGTTGTTCAAGGAAGCTCGGAAGCTCTTCCCCGGACACAACTTCCTGATGCAGGAGACGGAGTTCTACCTGTTTTTCACAGATCTACCCGCAGAACAGATCGCGGGATACCTCAATAATCTTGACACGATGTATCGACAGCTTTGCCTGGCGTTTGGAATCTTGCCCGACAAGAACATCTGGAAAGGAAAATGTCCCGTGCTGGCGTTCGCTAACGCCGAGATGTACCACCATTTTGAAGCCACGGTCATGAAGAACCCAAAATCGGAGGGGACGCAGGGACTGCACCACGGATCGTACGACGGCAGCGTTGTGATTGTCATTTGGATTGGTAAGGACCCTGCTTATTTTGCAGCAACGCTGGTCCATGAAACCGCTCACGGGTTCGTCCATCGGATGCGATCCAACGTACACATCGTTCCCTGGCTGAATGAAGGGATTGCCGAATGGATTGCGGGCGTCGCCGTTCCGGGGACACCTGCCGTCGCTCGGAGACAGTCGGACGGCATCGCCTTCCTGCGTATGAACCGCACAATGGGAGGATTTTTCCAGAAAGTCGACGGACTCACCCCGACAGACTACGGCATCGCATCAAGCTTGACCGAATTCATGCTGCAAACGGATGCCAATCTGTACCGCGCATTCCTGACGGCCATCAAAGACGGATACCCGCTCGATGAGGCACTCAAACTGACGTATGACTGTACCCCCGAAGTGCTCGTGGAATCATTCGGCAACTCCATCGGCGTACCTGATCTCCAGCCCTGACACCTGCGGACTCGATCTCCATAACTTCCGTTCGGTCGTCGATTGGCCGATCTTCATTGCGAACCAAGACCTATGAAATCCGGTTTAACAATTGGGACCATCGGAAAACTCGACCGGTTTGTGGATGGATCCAGCGTGATCCATCTCGGGGCTTCTCAACCGGTCGGAGCAATGGTCTTTTCAACGCCAGCGATGATCGACCTGATGGAACACGCGGCTCGTGAGGCGCTGTTACCGTTTCTAGAAGACGGAGAAGAATCAGTCGGAGCGACTGTTTCCGTCGAACATCTGGCTGCCTCCCCGATCAACTCGGTCGTGCGGGCCGAGGCGAAAGTGACGGCGATCGACGGACGGTTGATTGATTTTGAACTGGCGGCATTCGACACCAAAGACCAGATTGGTCGTGGTACACACCGTCGTGCAGTGATCCGCACCGAGAAGTTCGCTGCCAGGCTGGAAGACAAAGCCAGCCAAATGCGGGAGGGGTCAGTCCTGCCGGTCTCACCGCAACAGAATCATTCAGACCTGCCTCCCCTCAAGACGTTACGAGTCGAACGAGCGGGGGCCATCGCCACGGTCTGGCTAAACCGTCCTGCAAAGCTGAACGCGGTCGACCGACAGATGACGGCGGATCTGGAGGAACTCAACGCCTGGCTGGCGGGTCACCCCGACGTTCGAGTGGTGATCGTGACGGGCAGTGGAGAAGCCTTCTGCGCAGGGGACGACGTCACCGAGGTCGGCACGCTCGATCTGGCGGAAGCAACCCGACTCAGCCATCGACAGGCATCTCTGTACCTCGCCTGGGAGAAACTGCCTCAGGTATTCATCGCGGCGATTAACGGAGTGGCATTTGGAGGGGGATGTGTGCTGGCATATTCGTGCGATTTCCGCATTGCCTCACATTCCTCACGCTTTTCCATGCCCGAGATTAAACTGGGTTGGCCACCCGGCTATGGAATCGCTCAATTGACGGCACTGGTTGGCAAAGCCCGCGCCCTCGAGTTATGTCTTACCGGCAAACAGATCACCTCGCAGCAAGCCAGCCAGTACGGTCTGGTCCATGATCTCGTTCCTCAAACGCGGCTGCTAAGCAGCGCAGGGGAGCTAGCCCAGCAATTCCTGGCTCAGCCCGCCGCCGCTCTTCGTCTGACAAAACAACTGATCCACGCGGACGAAGGAACACAAGCAAAGCAGGCCTACCTCGCAGATACGGCAGCCTACATCCAGTGCCTAGGATTACCCGATGCGCAAGAAGGGATCGCTGCTTTCAATGAGAAACGGAAACCACGCTTCAATGGAAAGTAAGCCTGCCTGAGCGTCCGCAGCAACCCCCAAACCGGAAGTCAATTAGAGGATTTCAGTTCTGTCAGTAACCCTTCCAGAATCATGGGGTCCATCGGTTTAACGATGTGCAAATCGAAGCCTGCATCTCGGGATCGCTTCTTATCTTCGTTTTGTCCCCACCCGGTCTGGGCAATCAGGACGGTCTCTTTCCCCCAGGGTTGACTGCGGATCTCGCGGCATGCGTCATAGCCATTCATTCGCGGCATGCCAATGTCCATCAGAATGACGTCCGGACGGAACGTGGCGGCCAGTATGACGGCCTCTTCACCATCGTTCGCTGTATGGACTTCGTTCCCCATGATCTTGAGAATTCTGGCCAGACTGGTCGCCGAGTCCTCGTTGTCATCGGCGATCAGAATTCGGCGGGGCGGCGTCGATGTTGCGGCGGGCCCGCCGGGAGAAGACGGCTCAGCGGGACTGCTTTTCAGGACCGCGAGTGGCAACCGAACGATGAATTCGCTTCCCCTTCCGCTGCCGTCACTGTGAGCTTTTACGTCACCGCCGTGCATTTGTACCAGGCGCTGGACAAGTGACAGTCCGATTCCCAGGCCACCGTTTGAGCGTTCCAGCGATTGATCGACCTGAGTGAACAGCTCGAAGATCTGATGGAGCATCTCGGTCGGAATCCCAATGCCATTGTCCTTTACACTGACCACAATTTCGCGCCCCAATCGGGCAGCGGTCAGGGCAATCTGTGACCCTCTTTCACTGTATTTTGCCGCGTTATTCAGCAGGTTCGCGAACACCTGCCCTAATCGGGTGACGTCTGCATCCATAAAGAGTGGTTCGGACGGCAGATCAACACGGAGTTCGTGGCCACTCGATTCAATCAAAGACCGGCTGGTCTCGAGGGCGTTGTTGAGAATCACATTGAGATCCACTCGTTCAATCCGCAGGTCCAGTTTACCCCGGCTGATTCGGCTGACATCAAGCAGGTCATCGACCAGATGAACCATCTGCGCGAGCTGCCGTTCCATCACAGTCCGCGCCTCCTGGACGATCTCCGCGTCCCCAGGTGCCAGCTTGATGATCTGGAGCGAATTGCGTATCGGGGCCAGCGGATTGCGAAGTTCGTGCGCCAGGGTGGCCAGGAACTCATCTTTACGGCGGTCCGCTTCCGTGATCGCCTGCTGCAGTTTTTTCTGCGACGTGACATCCACCATGACCACGCCAGCACCGATTGTTTCCGTCTGCACCTGGACCGGGTAGTAACTCGCCAACCAGTGCAGAACATCCCCGGAGGTCGCTGACGTACCCGATACTTCGATATTCACGACGGGCTCACCAGCGATCGCCCGTTGAAGTAGCGGCTGCAGGTCGGGCCACAGGTCAGGCACAACCTCCGCCACCTTTCGACCGAGATGATCGTTGAGTGGGACACCGTGGTAGTCGGCGAGAGTTTCGTTAACTCGAGCGAATTTCAGATCTCGATCGATAAACGCCAATCCCACCGGTGCTGTTGCAGCCAGAGTATCAAGTAACGCGAAGGACTCTTGGAGCGCTGAACTGATTTCAGCGAGCGCCTGGGTTCGGTTTGATACCCGCTGTTCGAGTGTTTCATTGAGCTGCCTGAGATCATCTTCAACCCGCCGCCGCTCTGCGTTCTCGGCGATGAGCGCGCGATTGGCTTCTGCAAGTTCACGTCGTTTGCTGTAAAGTTCAGCAAAAACAGCGACTTTTGACCGCAGCACCGCAGGATTCACGGGTTTGTGGAGATAGTCCACAGCCCCCGTTCCGTATCCTTCGAGCATGTGCTGATCTTCGTTGTAGTATGCGGTCAAAAAGATAATCGGAACGCTGGCCGTTTTCTTTCGTTCCTTAATCATCTGAGCCAGCTCAAACCCTGTCATTCCCGGCATGCGGATATCAAGAATGAGCAGCGCAAACTCATCTGCCACCAGCGCCAGCAGGGCTTCGTCGGGAGATTCTGCTCGCACCAGCCGGTAGTGCGGATCATCGAGGATCGTTTCCAGAACCGTCAGATTTTTCGGCTCATCATCCACGATCAGGATATTAATGGCGCCGCTGTGCGATGCAGACATCGGAGCCTCCTTGAGGGGTGATTGCCTGAGAGAGCGATCAGTGAGCCCGCAGATCGACGAGCGTGAATCCATGTTCATAACAGCAGTGGTTTTATCAGGGTCGAAACTATCGGAACAGCCAGACACGCAACAACGAGAGTAACTGGTCCGTATTCACCGGTTTGGCGATGTAGTCACTTGCGCCGGCGTCGAGGCATTTCTCCCGATCGCCTTTCATTGCCTTTGCCGTCAGGGCCAGGATCGGCAGCGTACGAAATTCGGGGTCTTTGCGGATCTCCCGCATCGTTTCGTAACCGTCCATTTCCGGCATCATGATGTCCATGAGAACCATACTCAGGTCGGGCGTATTCCTGATCATTTCAATCGCCGCCCGGCCGTTCGTCGCGGTCAGTACGTCCATTTCCTGATTCTCAAGCAACGACGTCAATGCAAAGATGTTACGGGCATCATCATCCACAACCAGTATCTTTCGATGATGCAAGACTTCGTTGGAATTATGCAGTCGCTCCAGCATCTTGCGTTTTTCCACCGGTAGATCGGTGACGACGCGATGCAAAAATAGCGCCGTCTCGTCAAGCAGCCTTTCCGGCGACTGCACGTCCTTGAGAATAATACTTCTTGCCATCACCTTCAGACGGTTCTGTTCCTCCATGGAAAGTTCTTTCCCTGTGAAGACCACGACGGGAATATCCGGTTTCGGCGTCTGTTTTTGAAGGTACTCAAGCAGTTCAAACCCCGACATATCGGGCAGCCTCAGGTCGAGAACCATGCAGTCGAAAGATCCTTCTTCGATGGCGGCCTTCGCTTCGCCGCCCGAGCCCGCGGCAACAATTTCCACATCGCTGTGTGCAAGCAGATCGACGATCGACTGCCGTTCGATGTCGTTGTCTTCGACGATCAGAAGTCGTTTTGTTGTGTTACTGATGAAATGCCTGATCCGATCAAAAGCTGTCTCCAGCCCCTCCGTCGTCGATGACTTGACGAGACACGCGAACGCGCCATGTGCCAGACCATGCTGACGTTCCTCTTCCATCGAAACAACCAGTACAGGAATGTGTCTGGTAACAGGATCCAGCTTTAACTGATTCAGCACGGTCCAGCCGAGCATGTCAGGCAGGAAGATATCTAAAGAAATCGCTGTCGGATTGAATTGTCGTGCTAATGACAGCCCTAACGATCCCTTATTTCCAACGATTCCTTTGAAACCTTTATCTCGCGCCAATCCCAGCAGAATTCGGGCATAATGAGGATCATCCTCGATAATCAGCATGATCAGGTCACCCTCGTCGATGGCCTTGCGATCATCTTCGACATGTTCTTCGGCGACCATTGGCCGTACAGTAATGCTCTGAGCCACATCTGGTACGAGATTGCTGGTTGCGGCGGGGCTCGGAGAATTCGCGGGCCCCGAATAGTGCAGTGGAAGATAAAGCGTGAATGTGCTTCCCTGACCATGGATGCTGGTCAGTTTAATCTCGCCCCCTAGCAGGATGGCCAGCTCGCGACTGATCGCCAGCCCCAACCCCGTTCCACCATACTTGCGAGACGTCCCCGCATCCGCCTGCTGGAAGGCTTCGAAAATCAGTCGTTGCTTGTCAGGGGGAACCCCGATCCCGGTATCTTCCACCGAGAATGCAAGCACCTGCTGGGTCGAATTGAGCACGGGATGATCGATACTCCATCCTTCCGTCGCGAACCGAACTCCCACTTCGACGTGTCCGTGGGAGGTAAATTTGACCGCGTTCGAAAGCAGGTTTTTCAGAATCTGCTGCAATCGTTTTGGGTCGGTGTCCATGGACCGTGGAAGGTCATCGGAGAAGTGGACATTGAACGGAAGGTTCTTCGCTTCGGCCACGTGACGGAAGTTCCGGTCGATGGTATCCCGCAGTCCCGCAAACGGAATCTCTTCGACGTCGACGGTGACCGTGCCCGATTCGATCTTCGACAGGTCCAGAATGTCATTGATCAGATGCAGCAGGTCCGAGCCGGAGGAGTTGATGTTGCGCGAGAACTCGATCTGCCTGGGAGTCAGGTTGCCGCCCGAATTTCCCGCGAGCTGCTGACTGAGAATCAGAATCGAATTCAGCGGCGTTCGGAGTTCATGAGACATGTTCGCCAGGAACTCGGACTTGTACTTGGATGTCAGCGCAAGTTCCTCGGCTTTTTCTTCCAGCGCCCTGCGGGCCTGTTCCACTTCCCGGTTCTTCCGTTCGACTTCTTCGTTCTGCTCGGCAAGCAGTTTGGCTTTCAGCCCCAGTTCACGGTTCGTTTGCTGAAGTTCACTCTGGCGGGACTGAAGTTCGACGGTCAGTTGCTGCGATTGCGACAGCAGGCCTTCTGTCCGCATCGTCGCCTCGATCGTATTGAAGACAGCTCCGATGCTTTGCGTCAGCAGTTCCAGAAATGCGAGCGATCCCGCACTAAACTGCTGGAGCGTCGCCAATTCAATCACCGCCTTTGTCTGTCCTTCAAACAGGACCGGCAGCACGATGATGCTGAGGTGCTGTGCATGACCAAGGCTCGAATGGATCGAGATAAAATCGGGTGGAACGTTCGTCAGGAGTATTCGCTTCTTGTCGACCGCACACTGGCCGACCAGACCCGAGCCTGGCCGAATCTCTGCCTCGAACTGGCGGCTGCCGACGTGCGCGTAGCTCGACAGCAACTTGAGCGTGGAACTGCCCAAATGGTCTGTCAGGTGATAAATCGTTCCCTGATGTGCGTCGACGAGCGGCGCCAGTTCCATCAGCAGCAGTTGTCCGACGGTACTCAGTTCCCGTTGACCTTGTAACATCCCGGTGAACTTGGCGAGGTTCGTTTTGAGCCAGTCCT
>NZ_DASWWZ010000238.1:0-4988 GCF_036405755.1 Schlesneria sp. | reverse complement strand
TGAGAACACTTGTTGCTGCAATCATCGGCATCGTTTATCTGGCCCCCGAGTGGGTCGCGGCAGAGCAATTGCCCACCGCAAAACGGGTTTCGCGATGGGGTGACGAAGGGCTGCCGAAGCTGACCACGTCACGGGTGACTGGATCCCCTGAGCCCCCATTGCCCTATACCACGCAGCGCGTCTATCCCCAACTGAAAATCAACTTCCCTGTTTCGATCATCCACCAACCGGGCAGCGACCGGCTGTGGACGATTACCTTTGACGGACCTTCCGGAACAACACTGATTCGTCGGTTTGTAGACTCGGTTGATGTCACCGAACTGGAAACGGTGATTCCGTCAGAACCGGGGAACGTCGCCACCGATGTGCTTTTTCATCCCCAGTTCGAGCAGAACGGTTATGTTTTCATCGGGCATAATGAGCCCGTGACTGCGGGAGGAGAAAAGTACTGCCGGATTTCGAGGTACAAGGTCAATCCACGACCACCCTACGAAGTGGACGTCAGCTCGAAGACCACGATTATTGAGTGGCCCTCGGACGGCCACAACGGCGTTGCCATGGCGTTCGGTCTGGACGGCATGTTCTACGTGACTTCAGGCGATGGGACGTCTGACAGTGATACCAACCTGCGCGGCCAGGAAATGTCGCACCTGACGGCGAAAGTGCTCCGAATCGATATCGAACATCCCGAAGAAGGGAAGCACTACTCGGTTCCTGGTGATAACCCATTCGTTGGTCGGGACGGGATCGCACCGGAAACGTGGGCTTTTGGTCTACGTAATCCGTGGAGAATGACTGTCGATCGTCAGACGGGACACCTGTGGGTCGGAAATAATGGTCAGGATCTGTGGGAGCAGGTCTATTTCGTCCGCAAGGGTGACAATTATGGCTGGTCCGTGTTCGAGGGAAGTTATCCTTTCTATCTGGAACGGCAAATGGGCCCTGCCCCGTATGTCAAACCGACGCTCGAGCATCACCACTCGGAAGCCCGCTCACTGACCGGTGGTATTGTTTACTACGGCCAGAAACTGCCCGAACTGCGTGGTGCTTATATTTACGGGGATCATTCAACAGGCAAGGTCTGGGGAGCCCGACATGACGGAACAAACGTGCTCTGGCACCGTGAACTCGTCGACACTCCGTTCCATATCCCCGGCTTCGGTACTGATTCAAAAGGGGAGTTTCTGGTTGCCGATTACGCGGGCAACGGCGAAGGAGGCTTCTACACGCTCATCCCCACTCCTCCCCCTGACAATACGGTTCCCTTTCCTCGCACGCTGAGCGAAAGCGGTCTCTTTGAATCCGTGAAGGGACACATTGTTCAGCCCGCTCTGATTCCCTACGACGTGAATGCACCCCTGTGGTCTGACGGAGCTGGCAAGGCGCGGTTCATTGCCATTCCGGGAGACTCGTCCAGGATCGAAATTACGGGGGCTCGCGGCTGGAATTTTCCCGACGACACCGTGATTGTGAAATCGTTCTCGCTGGATTTCATCGAAGGGGATCCGAATTCACGCCGCTGGATCGAGACCCGCTTTCTGACAAAACAGCAGAATGAATGGGTGGGGTACTCATACCGTTGGAACGAAGAACAGACGGATGCCGCTTTGGTTTCCCAGGAAGGGATGGATCAGGAATTCACGATCAAGACTGCGGAGGGGACGCGTCAGCAGGTCTGGCATTATCCCAGTCGTGCAGAGTGCATGGTGTGCCATAGCCGAGCTGCAGGCTTTGTGCTGGGACTGAGCACCGGCCAGATGAATCGCTCGGCCATTGATCTACCGCTGCATGCAGGCGCAAGCTCCGAACCTTCCAGCAATGGCACATCGGCATCCGCGAATGGAGACCTGCCGCTGGAGAATCAGTTGGAAATGCTTCAGAGGTTGGGATTACTCAAACTGGATAAAACACCCGCTGAACTCGAGCGTCTTGTGAATCCCTATGATGAAGCCGCTCCGCTGGAACTACGAGCGAAGTCGTACCTGCATGCCAACTGCGCGAACTGTCACGTGGAAGCAGGAGGTGGTAACTCACAAATACAGCTTGAATTTGTGACGGCACTGGATCAGATGAAAGTGATCGACGCTGTGCCGGTCCACGACAAGTTCGGATTGCCCGACGCTCGCATCGTCGCTCCGGGACACCCCGAGCGATCCGTCATTCTCCAGCGCGTCGCGAAGCGAGGTCGGGGTCAGATGCCGCAGCTCGCCACTTCGCTCGTTGACCAGCCCGCGGTCGAAATGCTGAGCGCCTGGATCAAAAGTCTGACCATGTCATCGAAAACGACATCGACTGGGGAATAGGAACATTTCCCTCAATTTCGATTCCGATTAGCGCGAAGTGTCGAACTGTGTTAACTGGTCGAACTGTGGCAACTGATTGATGCCCACTGATTGACCAGTCCGTTCCCATGTAAAGATTGCAAGCACTCAGCCCTGGCAAGAGCGGTCCGGCCCGTCATCGAGCGCTTGAGCTTTGAATGAGTTGCTCAAGGAACGGATCCTCAGGTCGATCGTCGTGCGAGGCCGCCCGCGTCCGATGCCGTTGCTGGGGAATTGGGTTATCGCAGATTAGACACTGCAGAGATCCGGTTCGCAGCGATGTCCTGTGAAAAGCTTGCTCTAAAGGTAAATCTCAGACAATTTGCCGGGCTCTGCAGGTTACCAGGCTGCCCCCGACGGATCAGCGGTCTTCATCGTCACGCTGTTGGACCTTCCGGTTCTGTGAGACTTTGGCAGCGGCAGAGTTGACTGCTCTGACGGTGAAAAGAGGTTCCTGCATTCCATCACGGCTTCGTCGAGTGGGGACCTGGGCGATTTCCAGGTCTCGTTCGGCGTCGAGGGAGAAGGGATGAATCTCTTCAGGATCGCCCAGTCTCGGTTCGTTGTCAGGCGACTGACCACGGATCAGCGGGCCGTCGTTCCGATTGCGGTCTCGTGTGGCGATCTGTGTTCCGGCAGGCAGTTTGGCACTTCCCGCAAGGACCCAGTCATCCCATTCCCGTTCCAGTGATTCAATACTCTGGAACCCGTAGAGCTGGTTTAATGCGACTTCCCAGCCCCGTTCGTGTGCTAAAGCCATCAGTCGTAGATACTGCGGCTTGTCAGCGTGTTGGATCAGGAAATCCGCAAGTGAATGTCCTTCTGCGTAGAGGGTGAGAACGTCTTGCTTATCTTCCGGATAGTTCTTGATATCAAGCAGCGTTCGCAGCGGGATTTTCCGTCGCGTCCCCATCACACGGGAATGAATATCGCGAAGACGGTTTCGTTCGGAGTCGTGTTCGATCAGCGACGCAGCTCCCTCATCAGCCCAGCGTGGTAGCGGGCGGCGGAAGTGACTGGCAAAGATTGTGTGATTGATTTCATGGGGAAGGACGGAATCGAGAATGCGTTGCTCGCTTCCCTGAACCTCCATTTTCCAGCCGTAGACTTCACCACCTTGAAAGTTAAAGGTGGTGGCTCCCCCTGCCCCCATCGACCCGACTTTTACGGAGATGGGGCATGGGTGCTTCCAGTTTCCCGGTAGCGGCTTGCCGGTCCATTCAATGGCGAGCTCACGACGGTAGACTTCGGCAGCGTCACCGACTTGTTTGGCAAAATCCGGTGTCGGGGCATCGACGGAAAAATTGGGAGTGCGATAGGTCGCGCCGACCGACGCGAGAGCGCCAATCAGAAGTAATCCACGGAAGAAAGCGTCCATGCTGGTTCCGAAATCGAATGAAGCGGATTTTTCGTCGAATCGGCATCATGCCAATTCGCGATCGGGCAGGGAAAATTCAAGCAACTGTCGCACCGAATCACATTCGGCAAAAGCTGCCGGAACACTCTTTGAGTCGGAATCTCTTACGCCGAAATCTCTTATGGATTTCGAAATTGGCCCGGCAACGCATTCTCTCAGATCAGGCGGGTGATGTCCAGCTTGTAAAGATTACACGGATGGTGAGGAGTTTAGCGGAGACGAGGAGACTTTGCAGGGAAAGCGAGAGAGTTCAGGTGTTAGAATCGATGGAATCCACATCCCCCGAGATTTGCGGAACGGCAGCAAACGGCGCCTGACTGCACCCTGGCTGGAACCGGGCCGTTAAGTCTGAAAACTTACACTCGGCTTTCGCCGCGATTTACCCGATATGTAGTTCGTCGCTGACTGAAACGCGGCAGGCCGGAATATGGCCCTCAGGCGGGATGGATCTCGCAGGACAATTTCGACAGAGATCCAGAGCACATTCAACCGGAGTCCGCCATCTTGGCCCATTCGCATTTGCTGGTTCAACACCTACTAAAACAGCTGGAAACTCATCAGCGGGACCGGCGCGATCGCGTACGACGACCCGAATGGTTGACCGCGCTGGTTCACCAGTCTGCCGCTCTGTTTTCTCCCCTCCGCGGCGTCGGACGAGTCGGTTCGCAGTGCGAATATACAGATGGCGGCTGGGAAGCGCGGCTGTACCTCGGATTTACAGAGATCGTCGGAGGTAAGGACGACGGTCACTCGCAACTGATTGGATTCGAGTTCGATTTTCGCCGGTTGACGGACCTGTTCACGCAGGTGGACCAGTTTCTCTGGAACGTCGGTGCTTCGAGTAGTGGCACGAACTCGTCATTTGTGACTCTGGTCGGCACGATTGATGACAATCAGGTCTGCTTGAAAATCTACTCCCGACCTCCGGTGGAAGCTGGCCCTGCGTTTCACCGACGTGTTGACGGGACGCTGAACGCGATCGGCTAGGCGACCACACAATTTGGCGATAACACAGGGCCCGCTGAATATCGCCCTGCGGTATCGAGCACGGGGGGTATTCGCATCCCCCGCACCAAGTATGGCACTCCGGAGGCGCCCGTTCCTGTTCCCATCGAGCAGGGATTTTCTTCAACGGGCCTGAACTGTTTCTCTCATCTCCGTTGGTCCCCGACGCACCGGCGATCCTGTGACTGAGGACGGCGTGTGGTGAGGACGCTGTTCGGACTTCCTGCGCCTTGATTCTCTACTTG
>NZ_DASWWZ010000237.1:0-3725 GCF_036405755.1 Schlesneria sp. | reverse complement strand
TTACTTCGTTGTGGCTCACTTCCACTACGTGATGATGGGTGGAACTCTGATCGCCTTCCTGGGTGGCCTGCACTACTGGTGGCCCAAGATGTTCGGCAAGATGTACAACGAGAACCTTGCTCGAATCGCCTGTTTGATCATCTTCGTCGGCTTCAACGCGACCTTCTTCCCGCAGTTCATCCTCGGCAGTCGAGGCATGCCACGGCGATATGCAAAGTACGATCCTGAATTCCAGATCTTCCATCAGTTCAGCACGTTTGGTGCGCTGCTGCTGGGAGCAGGTTTGTTCCTGTCCGCCGGCGTGCTGCTGCATTCACTTCTGAGAGGGCGTCGTGCCCCTGCAAACCCCTGGGGTGGTTCGACCTTGGAGTGGAAATGCAGTTCGCCACCCCCTCACCACAATTTTGACTGGCCACCTGTCGTGACTGAGCCATACCACTACGACCACATTCAGTATGATCCCAAGGAAGGTGGATATGTGGAAGTCGAAGAAGTCGCACCTGATCCGGATGACGCTCCGCTCCCTGTGAAGCACTAGGCGTTGATCGCACTATTCCGTCTCAGAACGTATCCAGTACCTCACTTTCATCCGGTTAATCCACATGTCCGATTCATCAAGCGTAGTTGCCGAGCCCTCCGCCACTTCGCATCATCACAGTGACGATCATCCGAGGTTCCTGGCCCATCACTTCGGCTCGCCCCAGCAACAATTTGATGCGGGCAAGTTCGGCATGTGGCTGTTTCTGATCACTGAAGTCCTATTCTTCAGTGGGCTGTTCTGTGCCTATGCGGTCTATCGCAGCACCCATCCGGAAGCGTTCGCGAATGCCGACCGCTATCTCGATTCGACATTAGGCGCCACGAACACTGCCGTGCTGATTTTCAGTAGCCTGACGATGGCGTGGGCAGTTCGCGCAGCTCAGTTGGGTCAGAAGACGCTGCTGATCCGCTTGCTGACGATCACTCTCATGTGTGCCAGCATCTTCCTGGGCGTGAAAGCCGTAGAATACAGCCACAAGTGGGACCTGGGGATCCTGTGGGCTTCTCAGTTCAACCCGAAAGATCATGCGGCACACAGTCCAGCGCTGCTCGTACTCTCAATTCCAGCGATCCTGGCAACGATCATTACGGGCGTTGCATTTGCCGTCTCGCGAGCCAAGAAGTCTCCAATCGCAGCCCCGTTCTGGTTCTGTCTGCTGCTGACCAGCGTTGCGTTCTTCGGCGGCGTCGGCCTGGGAACATTGGTTCCCGTGATCGAGGAATCCTTCACCGGTGTCAAACACGGTGGCGATCACGAAGAATCGCACTCAGAGCAGGGCGGGGATCAGAGCCACGGTCACGATGAGCACGCAAACGTAGCTCAGGGGACTGATGCCCACGCGGGTCACAGCCACGCAACCGAAAGCCAAGTCAGTGAACCCCAGGCCAGCATCGGAAATGGCCCTTCGCATCCCCTGGGCCAGGCAGAATTCGATCCGACCTACACGGGGATCTTCTTCAGCATTTACTATGTCATGACCGGCCTGCACGCGATTCACATTCTGGCTGGAATGGGAACCATCGCATGGCTGGTCTGGCGATCGATCCGAGGTGATTTTGGGCCAGACTATTTTGGTCCCGTCGACTACGTTGGCCTGTACTGGCACCTTGTCGACCTGATCTGGATCTACCTGTTCCCACTCTTGTATCTCATTGGGTAAACCCATGTCTCACTCAGAATCACACTCCGTTGCCAATCCCATGACGCCGCACCATACCGAAGTGGGGCACCATGGCCATCAAGGACTGCATGTCCACGTCATGCCCTTGAGCATGTTGTTTACGATTTTTGGTGCACTGATCTTCTTCACAATTGCCACGGTGGTCATCTCGAAATTTCACCTTGGTGCTTGGGAAGTTCCGATCACCATGGCGATCGCGACCACGAAAGCAGCACTGGTGGCCGTTTACTTTATGCACTTGCGCTATGACAACCCGTTTCACGCGATCGTATTCTGCTTCTCACTCTTATTCGTCGCCCTGTTCCTGGGTGGAACATTGATCGACGTGCGTGAGTATCAGCCGGATCTGATCCCTTTCACGGCCCCGGCTGCACCCGCTGCTGCACCGGCCCCGTAAGCTGCTTCGAGATGACCGTGCGTGATAGCGCACGGTCATTGTTATTACCGGCGACAGGTGAGTTCGTTTTCAAAGTTGTTGAATCAGTTCGTACGGTGATTCAACGCGCGGGCGGCATTCTTTTCCGCTTCTCAGTTGGCCGCTTTATATCAAGCCGTTTCGTCAGGAGCGAGATTCGGCCTACTGAACAGTCGGACAAATTCCGCCAGAAACATTCCAGTGCAGTTAACGGGACTGACGGCAATCCGGGACGCGAGCAAATCCGTCAGGATCGCTGCCGATGATTGACTGAAGTCGGCCTATCCGCGTCCGACTCTGGTATTGCACCAATTTCCTGGTGAGTCCGCTTGCATCTGCAAGTGTCCCGAGTTCTCAAGCAGGCCTGCCTATTTGCCTGTGTTGCTCTTCGTGAGTTCCTTCTCCCGGGCAGTCGTCAGCACCGAATAAAACTGGGTAAAGACGTTATCGTCTGCACCGTGCTCGGCATGGCAGTCGTAGCAAGCACTCCTCGCGATCGGCGCTTCAGTCTTCCGGACGGTCTGATTCCGACCCTCTGCCGCGTCATGAAACAGAAAGTAGGCCCAGGCATCCGGGAACCGCTTTGAATCCTTGACAGCCACTTCAAGCCCTTCTGTCGGAGCCGCGACGAAACCCGTTCTTGAGACAGGGCCCTTGGTCTTGGCAGGTCGCGAGGGAAGGTTTGTCACAATGAATACCGACTGCTCGGGAAATTCGCCTGTCTTCACGTAGTGATCGAAAGCTTCCGGTTGCAGATAGACATTGTGAAACGTACCTGGATTATCTGCATTTGATTGCGCTCCATCGGAGTAGCCAAGACCGACAGACGTTCCCACCACGACCCATTTCTCAAATCCATCGGGCCTGCGCAACCTTCCCTCTTCGTCGTATTCGGGCAGCGCCATTCCTTGTGTAATCCTTGGATTCTGCGGTGTTAACTCTGAATCGGCCGACCGCAGCAACAGTCCGACAAGCAGGGCCAAAAGGATGGTGATTCCCAGAGATCGACGCGAAACTCGCACAGCAGACTTCCTGATTCAGTTGACGAGTGATGATCCCTCCAAACGGAGGGGGGATCATCATTCCGAAAAAGAGAGACAACAACCGCAGGTTCAGTGTACCCTTGAATACATCTGAAAACATATCAGGAGACTTAAACAGTCCACTGGTGCATTTTTCACAAATTGACATGGAGGGTTCCCCTCGCAAAGGCAACTGTCCAAGATTCCAATTCTGCAAATGTCCCGAAAGTCAAAATTCCCGTTGGTTTTAGAGATCATTCTTTTTTAATGTTGAGTTGCCGGCAGATCTTCGAGCAAAATTGACTAGTAAAAAGCGGTGTTTACCTGACAACCCGGGCCGTTAGAACCGTTAAGATCTCGTTCCGTTGCATTTTGGCGTCTTTGGTTCTCACCAGCGGCGCCGAACCGTTGTAAAATGAAACTTTATGACGTAGCTTATCGTCTGTACTTCTCTTTGTGCCCCGCCGCTGGTAGCACAATCGATCCCAGGTGGAATCAATGAGTTCCGATCCCCGTTCTCAGTCTACTCGCAATGAGTTCGCAGGAGGCCCCCCCCCATCCTACGAC
>NZ_DASWWZ010000236.1:0-57527 GCF_036405755.1 Schlesneria sp. | reverse complement strand
CGCCCGTCAGATACGCCATCGACGCTGGATCGGTGACATCGAAGGGCTTGGGAACTTGCATCTGAACTTTGTACGTTATCACCAGTATGGCAACCGCGATCCCGCCAATCACATGAACCCAGAGGGTTCCAAACCACCAGACTGCGGCTTCGAAAAGTCCCCAGAACCATGACCGAGGTGGATCGGCATAGTAGATCTCGTCCCGAATCCGCGCTTCTATGAGACTGAACGACATGGGTGGTACCGGCCGCACCGCCGTCCGCTTGGGCGGGCCACTCGCGTCTGCACGGGAAATCGGTGGCGGGGTGATTGCTTCGGAGGTGGGGGGGACAACGGGCGGGTCAGATTCTGTCACGTTGCCTCCAACAACCGGATCCAGGGACCGATGTAATGTCCATTGTCATGAAACGTCCGGCCACTGACGAGGTTTCCGTCAACGACACACGGCTCATCCACGAAGATACCGCCACAGACCTCCAGGTCAAACCGGCATTTCGGGACTGTGGCCATTCTTCGCCCTTTTACGCAGCCGGCGTAAGCGGGGATTTCCACTCCGTGGCAGACACTCGCAATCGGCTTATTTGCTGCGAAGAAGTGCTTTGTGATCCGGACCAGATCTTCGTCATAACGGAGATACTCGGGTGCTCGCCCCCCCGAGAACAGAATCCCTGCATAGTCTTCGGGGACAATGTCACGGAAGGCCACCTCGGCGAAAATCGAGTAGCCTTCCCACTCCCTGGTGATCGTCCAGCCCGGTTTCACCTCATGCAGCACCATCTGATAGAGCTTGCGTTCCGGTCCCGCCACCACCGGTCTCATCCCCGCTTCAACCAATCGATAATACGGATAAAGCGTATCAACCGTTTCCGTCGCGTCCCCCACAATGATCAAAACCTGCTTCACGATAGGCCCCACGAGTACTTCTTGAGTTTCCGCAGTCATCGAACGTTGCCTGAACACGGCCGACAGGGCGGGCCGTCTGGCTCCTGCAGACCGCCATTGAGACTGGCTGGTCGCTGACGAAATAACGCTTGCCATTCGCGTCGGACGACCGTTTCACCCAGCCCTCCTTTGCAAAACTGCGTTACTTTCCAGCCACATCCTGACGCTTGTCTTCGCGAAACCGGAACGGCTTGCCGCCGACGAGATCAGAACTGAGGATGGTCGGACACCAATGCTTTTCGACATGCGAAATGACGAGATCCGTTCCCGCGAAATGGCTCACGAACGGTTTGCTCTTGGAGCAATACATCGTGTCGGTCATGTCCCTGACCAGCAGCACGTCTTTTCCCTGTGTCACCAGTTGCCGAATCGCAAAGGGACGACCGAGGACACACATGTTGAGGTGCACACCCATGATGATGACATGATCGATTCCCCGATCCGCCAGCAGATTGAATGTTTCCTGACCGTGATCGGTGATGGCGTCTCCTTCGAGGATGTCGATCGTATTGATCTGCCGAGTCCAGGGAGGGACGATCTCGCACTTGGTCTCGCAATCGCAGCCCATGTCGGTGTCATCAATCGGCAGTTCCGCTTCGCGCTTGCCGTCGGGGTAGCACCAGGCGGTTCCCCAGCGTTCGACGGTCGCCAGCGGAAGCCGCGTTTTGACGAAGGGGGCTGTTTGAGCCAGCCGGCGCTGCGGCGTCCCTTTGTAAAAATCGACTGTGGTGCTCGGTGCGTGGATGATGAAAACACCCCGATCACGCGCTGCATGGATGACCTTGTTCATCGGACCGGCTAGCTCTTCGACGCGCGCCGCCGCTCCTTTGCACCAGTGCTGATCCCACATGTCGCAGATGATCAGGGCCGTCTTGCGAGGATCCCATTCGACGGTGGCCTCTTTCACGACTGCCTTTGTAAGGGGTTCCTCCAGAGACTGCCCGACACGCGACCGTGTCTTGAGGACCAGAGGTTTGACGGCTGCCGCAGCGGCCGTCTCTTCCGCATGAACCACTGGAGCGTCAGTCAGTTCTCTCAGCGCGACACAACAGATGACCAACGTCGCAGCCAACCACATTCGTCGCATAGCGTGATTTCCCCAAAAAGATGCGAGACAGAACGATCAGAATTATGAAGGCGTCTTCGGCAGTAGTGTCCACAACTGAGCATGCCTGTCGATTGGACAGTCTCTTACTGGTGTAACGAGGCGGGAGCCTGCCATAAAGAGACCACGCAACCGGCACAGAAAATTTGTCCCAGAACGAGTCGTCCCATGAACCGAGTCACGGCGTACGGCCTGGGCATTCCGAGTCGGGGGGGAGCAGGGGCAGGAGCAACGGAGTTACGGATTCGTCCTGCGTCGTCGCCACAGATAACTGACAAACGAACCCAGTCCGGCGAACCGGAAGGACGGATCGACGTAGTGTTCGATCACGTAAAAGGCAAAGTAGTAGGCCCGACAGAAGGACCAGATGGCAATCGCCAGAAGGAGTGCCAGTCGCAAGTCACGATGTTCCCAGAGAATCAACGTCACCGCGAAGAGCCCGGTCAGGAGAAACAGCAGGCCCTTGAAGTACAGCAGTCGAGGATCTTTGATGTCGCCCATGACGCCTCACACCGTTCTAACAACCCGGTCAGCGGACGTCCCGGCATCACATGGTGGGGACGATTGAATGGATCGACGACGGTCGTATCCCCGTCGTATCCGAGGGCGTGATAAATCGTCGCCACGAAATCGCCGACGGGAACCGGATTATCAATCGGTTCGGCGGCCAGTTTGTCGCTCTTGCCGTAAACCTGCCCCCCTTGGATCCCTCCCCCTGCCAGGACAGTGCTGTAGACATTCGCCCAGTGATCGCGACCGGGGGGACTATTCCCGTTGATGACTGGTGTCCGGCCGAAATCACCCGTCCATGCGACAAGCGTGGTCTCGAGTAAACCCCGATCTGCCAGATCGTCAAGCAATGCACCGAACGCCCGGTTCAGCGGGGGGAGTAACCGATCTCGCGTATGTTCCAGGTGGTGCGAGTGCGTATCCCACCCACCGAAGATGACGGTGACCAGTGAGACCCCCGCCTCCACGAGCCGACGTGCAACCAGGCAACTGCGCCCCAGACGGTCATTCCCGTATTTCTCGCGAAGAGAGACCGGTTCGTGCTCGATATCAAAGCCTTTCCACGTCGATTCGGCCCCCAGCACATCCAGAGCCTGCGTTTGCTGCCGCATCCAGTCCCGCAACAACGGAGTACCAGCGCCGATTTTCTGCTGCCCCAGGCGGCTCTGTAATTCCAGACGCTGTTCCAGACGCCCCCCGAGGAGTTCTTTCTGCAACTGGAAACCGGGGGGCATCATTCCCGGTAGACTCGCTTCACCAGTTCCCGGCGAGTTATTGAAATCTTCGTTGAGCTTGAAATAGCCATAATCCATCACGAGCGGATCATACTTTCGGCCGAGGAACCCGGCGCTCTGGCCGGCCCATTCACGGCCGGGACCATCCTGTGTAATCCACATCGGTAACTGAACCGCGGCGGGAAGTCCGCGCTGCGAGCCCCGCAACTGATTGAGCACAGCGCCCACGGCCGGATAGTCCCGCCGATCCAGAAACGGCTCACCTTCACGGGGGACGTTCGGAAATCCCGTGAGGTTGTAATGGACCCCGGCCCCATGAAAGAGTGCGTTACCCCCGTGATACACCGAACGAATGATCGCCAGTCGATCTGCCTGGTGGGCCAGATTGGGCAGCAATCCACAAATGTCGATCCCCGGTACGTTGGTCGAAATTGTGGGGAACAGACTGCGGGCAGGGCCGGGTGCTTCCGGCTTCATATCGAACGTTTCCTGCTGGGGTGCCCCACCCAGCATATAGAGCATGATACAGGCTCGCGCGGTGCCGGTCGGCGAGGCTCCGACAGCTCCCTTCGGCTGCGTCGTCGCGGCAACCTGCGTTTCCCTCGCGTCACCCCGATTCGCCCGCAACTGCGAAACTGAAAGCCCCAATGCCGACAGTCCACCCACCTGAAGACACGTCCGACGCGACAGAGGTGTGAAGGCTCGGAGCATTTCCACGTCACCGGAAGAGAGTTACACGGCAGAAACCTCTCGGAGCATACAACGTCACCACGGAATTGTAACCACAATTCCCGGCAGGTGTTCATTCTTCACTTCGGCGTGCTGCAGCGCCGCAAGGACACAGCACGAACACGCTGCTAAGCGGCAGGGATCTTGAACAGCGATAGAGCCTTCTGTTGCAACCGTCGGTCACATTGAACTCAATGGGTTCCTGTCGAGTTCCAACAAGGTTGGTTGTTCGTGCCGACGGAGACGTCGGCGGTCCCGGGATCGCCGACGTCCCCGTCGGCTTCCTTTCGGGCGTCGCGACTTCCTTGCAAGTCGCAGCCTCCGTCTGTGGCTCCCAACAGTGGCGGAAAGAACAGGCTGCTGAACCGGGACACTCAATTACGAGGCATGGCGCATCCGCAGCGTGGGCTTTTCGAGTGTGACGACGGTATTCGGGGGCACACTTTCATAGACCGAGGCCCCCGCTCCGATGACCGAGTTTCGCCCGATGGTGGTCGATCCCCCCAGCACTGTCGCGTTGGCGTAGACGACGACGTGATCTTCAATAGTGGGATGACGTTTGAGTGTCCGCACCAGATTTCCCGCGTCGTCCCGCACGAAGCTCAACGCCCCCAGCGTCACTCCCTGATACAGCTTCACGTGGCTGGCAATCTCACAGGTCGCACCAATGACGACACCGGTGCCGTGATCGATGAAGAACGAGGGGCCGATGGTTGCGCTCGGATGAATATCAATCCCCGTTCTGCCATGCGCCCACTCGGAAATCATCCGTGGAATCAGGGGAATCTTCAGACGGTCGATTTCATGTGCCAGACGATAAATCGTAATGGCTTCGAGTCCGGGATAGCAGAAGATGATTTCATCGAGACTTCCGGCCGCCGGATCGCCGTCGAAAGCCGCCTGGACGTCGGTTGCCAGGACACGTCGAATTGACGGGAGTGCCGAAAGGAATTCGATCGCCCGTTCCTGTCCCAGCGCCTCGAAATCGGGCTGGACGTCCTCGCACGTCAGTTTATTCTTGCGTCGATAATCGTGCCGCAGCGCGCGGGCAAACTGCTGTGTTAAGCGATCGTGCAGACTGTCGATCAGATCGCCAATGTGATAGGTCACATTGCCCAGATGCAGATTCTGGCGCTTCCGGTAGCCGGGGTAGAGGATCTCTTTCAGGTCCTCTGCAATTTCGATCACCATGTCGACGCTGGGGAGCGGACAGTGACCCAAATGATTGATCGTCTCGATCTCGTGATAAGTATCCACGATCCGATCGGTCAGCTCGGGAAGTCGTTCCTTAAGACGAATGTCAGTGGCCATAAGCCATTCCTTAATTTACTGCTGATTCCCGAGCCAATTTCTGAATATCAAATCCGGTTCCGGCAGCAATTGTGTTACGGCAATCGAATCGATTCCGTTCTGGATCGCTGACTGTTTCCGCTGATCCACACACCGTGTGACAGGAATCGGCGGATCATTCGTAGACGGTTCACAGAATCCCACTTTCCGCACAGATTGAATCATTCGCAACGAAGCAACGAACGGAATTTTGAATAAAGTCACCGGATTCTATCCAGCTTATCAAGTACCCGGTCAACGCAAGAGAGACTCTCGATTTTGCCCAAACGCCAAACTCCGCCCGAGCGAAGAGACCGTTCAGCCGTTCCCTCGCCCGCCGACGAGTCTCAGCCGGATTTCCAGGATCGAGGAAGACCGACAGGCCGTTGAGGTATGACCGAGCCACTTGGGCGAAGCTGCGCGAGGATTCCCGCCAGCCAGACTTTGCGGGCTCTAGACCCAATTGTGTCGCGGACCAAACGATGACGACGATGACGAAAGGTGTCGACGTTGCCGGCAATAGCTGCTGTGTGCGACGTAGCGATGCTCTCAGGGAAACCGCCTTCAGCGGCTGTGCCGGTGGACGTTTCTTGCAAGACGTAAAGCGGCCTGGGATGACCAGCGCCGCAGCAACGCTTTCGTTCCTGACTCACCAATTAGGGATGCCCCATGCTGTTGTCCGATTCGCAGGAGCGGACCGCACCCTCGGAAGGCCGTCCAGTGGATTACTGGCTGGAGACCCGGCGTCCATTCTGCAACCTGATCTTCCTTTTCCCGCTGCTTGTCGTTTACGAAGCGGGCGTGCTGCTGACGGGTGGATTCGACGGAAATTCCATTCGGAATGGCGCCGATGCCTGGATGCGCCACTGGCTGTTGCGAGTGGGAATTGATCTTTTCTGGCTGTTGCCTCTGCTGCTGCTGAGCGTCCTGCTCGCCTGGCACCTGACTGTACGACAACCCTGGAGAATGAAGTGGGAGACGCTGGGGGGCATGATGGCGGAAAGCCTGCTCTACGCGTTCGTCCTGATCATGCTGGGCCAGTTGACGGACTACGGTTTTCGATACGCATCATCGCTCACGGTGCAACCGGACCTGCAGCAACTGCAGCTCGATGATGATTATGTTGCGAACGGCTTCCTGATCCGGCTGGTGACGTATATGGGGGCCGGGATCTACGAAGAATTTCTGTTTCGGCTCTGCCTGCTACCCGCTCTTTACGGGGCCATCCGACTGCTGATGATTCCGCGTCACTGGGCTTTGCTCGGAACCGTGGTGATCTCGAGCGTCGTGTTTTCACTGGCGCATTACCTCGGACCTTCGACGGATGGTTCCCTGCTGCAGTTAGTCATCGACGCCATCGGGCGGGTGAAATCCCGTCCCGAACTGTGGTTCGGATTCGTCTTCCGCACGCTGGCGGGAATCTTCTTTGCAGGATTGTACTTCTTTCGCGGCTTCGGGATTGCGGTCGGTGCACACGCCGCCTACGACGTCTTTGTCGGCATTGTCCTGATTAACGAGCTCTGATCACGGCCGTAGCGAACGACCGGGGGCGAATTACGTCGAAGATCCACCTAGCCGGATCAGGTCGACCAGTTCAGCCGTCGACATCTTCGCCGCCGCATCAGTCCCTTCCAGAATTCCCGCCACCAGTCCGCGCTTATCGGCGTGCAGTTTCAAGATCTGTTCTTCGATGGTTTCCTTCGAGACAAACCGGTAGACCGTGACGGGACGAGTTTGACCAATCCGGTGAGCACGATCGGTCGCCTGGTCCTCGACCGCCGGATTCCACCAGGGATCCAGGTGCAGCACATAATCGGCACCGGTCAGATTCAGTCCTGTTCCTCCCGCCTTGAGCGAGATCAGGAACAAATCACCCTCGCCCCGCTGAAACGCCTCAACCGCCTGCTGACGTTTTTTGGCCGGAGTCGATCCATCGAGATACTGGTACTCAATCTTTCGCAGATCGAGTGCCTCGCGCACCAGTGCCAGATGCTGCGTGAACTGACTGAAGACCAGCGCCCGGTGTCGTCCCTCGCGCAGTTCCTCGACCGTTTCCAGAAACAGATCCAGCTTGGCCGACGAGTGCTTCCACTTCTTGTCGACCAGGCGGGGGTGGCAGGCGAGCTGACGCAGCCTTGTCAGAGCGGCCAGCACAACAAACCGCTGATCTTTCTCCTGGCCATCGATCAGATTCGTGAGATTCTTCACCGCCCACAGCCGGGCATCTTCGTAGATTCGCCGCTCTTCCGACGAGAGTTCCGCCGTTAACTGAATCTCGGTCCGTGCGGGGAGTTCTGAAAGGACTTCGCTTTTGGTCCGCCGCAAGATAAATGGACGGATGACACGCGAGAGCGCCTGTTTGCGTTCCGGATCTTTGCTCTTCTCAATGGGTTCCGCAAAGACGTCACGAAAACGTTCCCAGCTGCCAAACAGGCCGGGAGAAACGGCTCGGAAAACGCTCCACAGATCGCCCAGGTGATTTTCGGCCGGCGTCCCGGTCAGAGCCAGTTTCCAGTCGGCCTGAATCTCGCGTACGGCCGCTGCTGTTTTGGTCTGGCTATTCTTCACGGCCTGTGCTTCGTCCAGCACCAGCGTCCCCCACTGAATGGTGCTCAGTTCGGAAACATGCTGCTGCAACAGGTGATAGCTGGTGATGAGCAGATCACCCTTTGTCAGCGTCTTGAGAAACTCGACCCGGTCCGTATCGCGATACAGGATCGGTCGCAGGGTGGGGGCGAAGCGTTCGACTTCACGCATCCAGTTAAAACCGACGGACACGGGTGCCACGATCAGCGTCGGGCCCTTCTCGCGCCGATCCAGCAGGACGGCCACCGTCTGGACGGTCTTCCCTAGACCCATGTCGTCGGCCAGACACCCTCCGACGCCCCATTCGGCCAGCCGCCTGAGCCACTTGTAGCCTTCGACCTGATAGTCGCGCAGGTCGGCCTGCAGGGTCGAAGGAACAACCGGGTCCAGATTCGTGGCCAGATGCAGGCGTTTCAGTGATTCCTTCCACTTTTTGCTCGCCTTGAGCGTCACCTGATCGTCAAGCACGTCTGACAGCAGAGGAGCGGCTGTCGCGTTGATCTCCAGCTTTCCCCGGTTGGAGTGCACCATGTCAGCCAGATTGGCGAGGCGATCTCGAAACTCCTTGGAGATCACGGCGAACTGTCCTTTGCCGAGATCCAGATAACGCCGGCCGCCACGAAGAGCCGTCAGCAGTGTGGCCAACGGAAATTGCTGGCCCCCCAGCGTGATCGATCCTGACAGTCCGAACCAGTCATGATGATCCTTGATCTCGACTCGCAGAGCAGCGGGCGTAATCTCACCCACCACGTTCATTTGCCGTTGTGAGTCTTCGGGCCACAGAACGGTGGGGTCACCCTCGGGCCGGGAGCGAAGCGCATCCAGCAGATCAAGCACATCATCATCCGTTGCGGCCTGCCAGTGAAACAGCCCTTGTGTGGTGAAGCGATTCAGGAACAAGTCGTTCGCCAACTGCTGAGCGTCGCGGCGTTCTGCCGCGGGATCTCGCTGGACCTGCACTCGCTTTTCCTCGATCAGACCGGCGACCTCGTCAGGTCCTTCGCCGGGCGTGAAGTAAGGTCCTTCGGGCGCAGGTTGAACCTCTAACTGAATCGTCGCTCCCACCAGGGCGTGCGGAGTCACACGGAGAAACAATCGCTGCTGTGCGTCAACCAGTTCCCCTTTTAACGAGACGGGTAAACCGACCGGGAGCTTTGCTTCGAGTGCGGGGAGCCTTTGCAGAAAATGGGGCTGTGCTTCCGGGGGAATCGCCGGACTGTATTCGAAGAGAGAAAGAATCAGCTTCCAGAGTTCGACTTCCGCCCTGATCACGTGGATCTGGGCAGCATCCATATCGATGGCAATCCCGCAAATGTGATTGCAGGGATAGAAATGAGCGAACTGAGAGACCTCGCGACCGCTAATCGAGGGAATCAGTTCCCAATTTTCACCCTTCTCCTCGATCCGAAGGCCAAGTTGCCCTTTCACCACCTCCATTTTCGTGGTTTCGAAAAAGACCTGAGGATGCCCCACCAGTTTTTCGCACAGGGTCCCGATCTGGTCGGTCGTCGGAAGCCAGTAGGCAAAACGCGATGATCGTGATGCTTGCAGCACCTCGAGATCCGCGGGAAGCAGTTCGATACTGGTATCGTAATGAAGTTGATCCCAGTCGATCGCGCGACCTTTATTCCATCCTCCCCGTTTACTGGGCGTCTGTTCCACCGGTTCCATGGTGAGCGTGGAATAGGGACCGATCATCAGGCGCCAGGCCAGTCGCGATCGGGGGACCGAGGAGACTTGTGGTTTAGGCGCGTCAGCGGCGTGAAGAAACTGATCCAGATTGCGAAGGGCGACGGACCACACAGGTTTGCTGGAATTCAGCACCTCCTTCAGCATCGCCGAACCAGGTTCCGAGAGTTTCTGAAGCAGAACGGTCAATGCGGCAAAGGTGTGTTCACAAAACAGGCCATTGAAGTTCTCGCACGAGCAACTCGGGATCAGTCGGGACTGATTGCCTTTCGTACTCTCTTGCTTGACCAGCACCAGCGCACGCATCACGCCGCGAACAGAGCATTCAAAATAGAAGAACGAAATTTCGGGATCGTACGTCGGACCAGCAATCCGACCGACCCAGCGAGATCCTGCCTTCTCCGCGCGCCGACTGTGGCGTTTGATGAGCGTTTGAATCTGATCCAGAATCTGTTGAGCAGCCTCATCCCTCACCGCGGATTTCGCGGGCACATCGTCTGATGCGGATTCTGCCAGAGCTCCACGATTCGAATGCATTGCTGGCATCCTGCCTGAGAAAAAGAAATCTTCCTGTCACCTCTGTTCAGACACTGAAATTAGTGGGAATGGCTCACTGAGTCACTTCACTCAGAAAAATTTTGTCGGCGAAAGATTTTCTCCGCGACCGGGAATGCTTTCTCACTGCTGACACTTCACGGCACACCCGTACGAACTGCGATTCACAGCGCGGCAATTTCCCTGATGAAGCAGACCGTCGGGGGTGACCATCAGACTCGTCCCCCCCCGTCTTCACTGTGAAGTTTGAGCCCGAAGTCCCATCACAGGCTCAGTTGCTTCATCGAGTTTCCGTGCCCACGGCGGCGTCAGTTTCGCGTGACGGGGACTTCTCGATCAGTCTGCGTTGGCTTATAGTTTTGCCTCAGGTCCATACGGTCGAGTCGCTCGACAATTCGGCGCGTGCCGCCCCATTTCCTGCCGCTTCCCGCAATCTCACGGCACCCCGATCAGTACGAAGTTCAATGCGAACAGTTTCGAAGGACGGATGATGCAAGACTACGAAAAGCTGGGCGTCTTTTATCTCGGCAAACTGTTCAACATGAAAACGCGTGAGGTCAAAAGTGATTCCCCCGTCCTGTATGACGCGAAGGATCTGACCACCCATGCCGTCTGTGTGGGGATGACCGGCAGCGGAAAAACGGGTCTGTGTTTGTCGCTGCTGGAAGAGGCCGCCATCGACAATATCCCGTCGATCTGCATTGATCCCAAAGGGGATCTGGGCAACCTGCTGCTCACCTTTCCCAACCTGCTGCCCGAAGACTTCCGGCCCTGGATCGACCCTGCAGACGCCACCCGCGCCGGCCTCTCGCCTGATGACTACGCTGCAAAAATGGCGAAGACCTGGAAAGAGGGACTGGCAAGCTGGGGACAACCCCCCGAACGGATCAAACGATTCCGCGATGCCGTGGATATCTCGATTTACACACCCGCCAGTAACGCGGGTCTGCCGCTGACTGTGATGAAATCGTTCGCGGTTCCGAATGACAAGATTCTGGACGATTCCGAAGCGATGCGCGAACGGGTCGCCTCGGCCGCGTCTGGCCTACTCGCTCTGCTGGGAGTCGACGCCGACCCGCTACAGAGCAAGGAACATATCCTGCTTTCAACCATTCTGGACCGTTCCTGGAGAGACAAGAAGGATGTCGACCTGGGGTTATTGATCCGCCTGATCCAGAAGCCCAACTTCACCAAGGTCGGGGTGATGGATATCGAGAGTTTCTACCCTGCCAAGGAACGAATTGCGTTCGCCATGAAGCTGAACAACCTGATCGCCTCGCCCGGCTTTCAGGCATGGCTCGAAGGTGAATCTCTCGATATTCAGCGACTGCTTTACACGCCTGAAGGGAAGCCCCGTCTGACCATCATTTCGATCGCTCACCTGAGCGACAGCGAGCGAATGTTCTTTGTGACCATCCTGCTGAATGAAATGGTGAGCTGGATGCGGTCGCAGACCGGAACCTCGAGTCTGCGTGCCATCCTGTATATGGATGAAATTTTCGGCTACTTCCCCCCCATGACCAATCCCCCCTCCAAGACGCCGATGCTGACGCTGCTGAAGCAGGCTCGCGCCTTCGGACTGGGTGTGGTTCTGGCCACACAGAACCCCGTGGACCTGGACTATAAAGGCCTTTCCAATGCCGGAACCTGGTTCTTGGGCCGACTGCAGACTGAACGTGACAAAGCCCGAGTGCTGGAGGGCCTGGAAGGGGCCTCGGCCGCAGCGGGTGCATTGTTTGATCGTGGTGAAATGGAAAATATCCTGGCAGGGCTGGGGAATCGTGTCTTCCTGATGAACAACGTCCACGAAACGCACCCCATCGTGTTCCAGAGCCGGTGGGCCCTGTCGTTCCTGCGAGGCCCGGTGGACCGCAGCCAGATCGCGAAACTGATGGCCGAAAAGAAGGGAACGCGAGCGGCCTCTTCGGTGCAGTCGGTTGCCGTCCTGGGTCTCAACTCGGCAGGAGGCCAGCATCCCGTCCTCCCCCCTGGGGTCGAAGAAGTGTTTCTCGCCGGGGAAACCAGCCTGCTGGGCGATGCAAAGTTGCTCTATCGACCGGGAATCCACGCCAGCGTCCGTGTGCGGTTCGTTCAGGCGTCAGCAGGGGTCGACACCCAACAGGATCTGACCGTCTTCCTTCCCGCCATCGAACAGATTTCGCCCACGATTTACGACGCAGCCGAGGTCACAACCGACGCAGGATATACGTTGCAGGAGCAGGCCGAAGCCGGGGCGACATTCGCCGACCTCCCCACGGCGTTGAATCAGCAGAAGACGTTCGAAGGTTTGAAGACCGCATTGAAGGACCATATCTACAAGACCCAGAAACTGTCCCTGTGGAAGTTCGCGGAACTGAAAGAGACGTCGAAAGAAGGGGAAAGTGAAGGGGACTTCCGTGTCCGTATGGCCCATCGCCTGAAAGAAGAGCGAGACCTGGCGGTGGAAAAACTACGGGCGAAGTACAGCTCGAAACTCGCGACCATACAGGAACAGTTGCGCAAGGCTTTGCAGAAGGTCGAGAAAGAGAAACTGGAATCCCGCAATCAGACCATGCAGGCAGGTGTGACAGTGGTGACCTCAATCCTGGGAGCCGTCTTCGGGAGAAAGGCGACGTCCGTGACTAACATGGGCCGGATCGCCACAGGCGCTCGTGCGGCCGGCCGAATGGGTGCTCAGAAGCAGGATGTGGCGCTGGCGGAAGAGTCGGTCGAAGCGATTCAGGCACGCTACGACAAACTGAACGAACAGTTTGAAGGGGAAGCGACAGCGTTGCTGGAAAGTGCTGCCCCGGAGAACATCAAGCTGCAGGAGACCAGCATTACCCCGAAGAAGACCGATGTCACTGTCGACCAGTTTGCACTTTGCTGGACGCCTTGGATCGTCGACGCGAAAGGGAATGCGGAACAAGCCTGGTAGAACAAGATCCCCTCTCTGCCCAGGTCGGTCTCTGCAGTACCACGATTACAGTACCACGATCGCGGCACGGGGTCGTCTTCGGGTGCTCACCCAACGACTGTCCGTTCGGCCCACGCCGCGTCCTGGACGGACAACATAGGGCCCCCGCGGCTGGGACTTGGCTCCCCAGGCTTTCAGGTGCGGATGCGTGTCAGAATGTAGATCAATGCGACGGCCCCGACGGTCGACATCAGCAGATTGCCGATGATGCCGTAGGCAGACAGGCCGACCACGGCGAAGAGGGCGCTGCCGACGAACGAACCGATGACTCCGATGATGAGATTACCAAGGACTCCAAAGCCCCGGCCCTTCATAATCTGACCGCTCAGCCAGCCTGCGGCGATCCCGACCAATAACGACCAGATAATGCTCATGTTGGGTTCTCAATCCATCTGAAGTCGTAAACAACCGTCCCGCGCAGAACATTCGATCGCATCACGATTCGTTTATTCGCACAATCACTCCGTCTCTTCGATCGACGTATGTAACGTGTACGTCGCATGATCTTAAGGCGTCGGAAATACGGCGGAAAGCCTATCAAACCGTTTTCATGCGAGGGGCAGAACTGAAAACTCATCTTGGTGAATCACGCCAATTGCTGTACATTTCGGACCTCCTCCTCGTTCAATTCGTGATGATGTCCGCCTTTTGGCAAGCTAACATTCATGCTCCGCTTGAGGTATTTCCGCTGCGTTTGGGCCCTCCGCACCCGCGCATCGATTCGATGCGTCAGTGCGACATTCTTTCTTTTCCTTGTCCTGACTCAGTTAACGGGTTGTGGCACGACGCGAATGTCTGACACCCTGCGAACGGGGACAGAGCAAATTCTGCTCTCGGCCGCGATCGACCGCTGTATCAGCGAGATGGATTTTTCAGAGCTCAGCGGAAAAGACGTTTACTTCGACCCGCAGTACCTGAGAGGCGTTTCGGATGAGGGCTACATCGTCAGTACCATCCGACAACGACTGCTCGCCGAGGGTGTGTTCCTGAAATCGGTGAGGGACGAAGCGACTTACGTCGTTGAAGCACGAGCGGGGGCGGTAGGAACGAACCGCCAGGATGTCCTGATCGGTATCCCCCAGACCAGCCTTCCCACAGGGGCCTTGACGGCGGGGATTCCTTCGGTAATTCCTGAAATTCCCTTTGCAAAGAAGACTCATCAGAAGGGTGTCGCAAAGATCGCCGTGTTTGCTTACAACCAGACGACCGGTCAGGCCCTGTGGCAGTCTGGCGCCACGCCCATCACGGCCGACGCCCGCGACACCTGGATTTTTGGTACAGGCCCGTTCCAGCGGGGTTCCATCTACGCCGGTGCCAGTTTTGCCGGTCAGCGTGTCCCCGGGTGGAATACCGACAAGGCGATCGCCTCCCGTCCACCTGCCAAGGGGATCCCCGTCAACGTGGCTCAGACGTTTGACGAAGATCCGGATGTCGTTCCACCGTCGCCGAAGTTGCTGGCAGAAAAGAAAGCCGAGAACAAAGCGACACCAGCGCTTTTCACTCCGGCGGTCCCACCAAGCCAGCCTCAGCCAGGACGAGCCCCTTCACCCATTCCATCCCCCTCCACGGCTCCTGCGGCCGCGACCGGATTCAGCGCCTCCAGCATGTTCAACATCACGGGAGGACAGCCCTCGAATGGATCCTCAGGTGGCAATGCTGCGGCCGCCAGTGCAGGGCTGCTGATCTTCAAGAACTCAACAAAGCCGGTCGAGTAGGCTCAGCGGCGAAGCGGCCCGGGACGTACCCCTTCCACGCGTGAAACAACGAACGTGTCCTGACTTGCTGAGTGCGATGGGGAAGAGGAGCCGAAGAGGTAATTTGCGCTGACGGGCCAATGTCGCAGCGGGGCAGGGACCCTCCCCTGAGACCGGGAAGATTTGCGCTGGGCGGTCTGTTAGACTTCTCTAGTCTGTGAAGTCAGTGCTGTGCTACAATCGTACTCCCTTTGCGGGGCCGCAGAGGATCAGGATTTCCCTCCTGGCCCTCCTCGAGATTCCTTCTTGTGCCGTGTCGTGCGGTGTATCCACTGATTCGCCTCGAAAGTCACCGCATGTCGACTGTATCTCAAGACGAACGTCGCAAACCCTGGGAAGAACATAATGTCTTCGCGTCGCTCGTTCTGGCGGTTCTGATCCCGGGATTGGGACATCTCTACCAGGGTCGGACGATCAAGGGTCTGATTTATCTCTTCGGAATCCTGGGCCTGTTCCTGTGGGGCGTTGTGCTGGGCGAGGGAATCGTCGTCTACAACCTTCCGGAACGGGGTGCCACACGTCAGATCACGCTGCACTATGCTGCTCAGTTGGGAGCAGGGGCCGTCTCGTATCCGGCTTTGTGGCAGACAAGACGAATGGCCAAGGACAACCATGCGGTCCGCCAGCTGGAACGCCCCCTCTCCGCGAAATTCTCGGGTCACCTGATCAACATGACCAGCGAAAAAGTGGAAGGTCATCTGATCGGCACCGTGAAGCTGGAACCGACCAAAGGGGAGTATGGGGCGGAAACGGCGGGCGTCTTCACCGGAACCCTGGAGGGTAAACCGATTGAACTTCCGCTCGAAGGGAGCTTCTACCTGGATCCCCCGATTGCGGCTGGTTTTCGCAGAACGCTGAAATGCAACGTCGCTGCCGCGACAGAAGACGGATCGAGTCCCGGTACGATGATCACCGGTTTTATTCCACGCTCGCTCGTGAACTCCTACGGCGTCCCTCCCGACCCGGACCAGTTACAGGAAGTGACGGGACGGCTGGGCAAGCAGCACGAACTGGCTCTGGTCTTCACCTGGATTGCAGGTCTGTTGAACATACTGGCCATCTGGGATTGCGTTCAGGGACCCGCTTATGGCTTTGGTGACGAAACCTGGACGAAGAACGAACCGGAAAAGGACCCCACCAGTGCACCAGCTCCTGTTCCCGCCACCAATCCCACGCCCACCGCTTGAGTAAACTGTTCAATGACACTGACCACACTACTTTTGGCTCAATCGACCAACGTGACCTGGTACCTGGTTCCGCTGGCGATGGTGATCAGCCTGGTCTACAGCACGAGCCGGTTCGAGTTGCCGGACCGCATCCTGCGCCGTGCAACGTGGCTCTTCCTGCAGATCCTGGGGTTCATGGGAGCGGTCTTTGTCCTGCTCTGGATCCTCTCCTACAAGCTCTGAATCACCTCGCACGAACCGCTCGGTTCAGCGCCAGGAAAGCCCCGGAGGACGCGTCCTCGAAGGACCGGCTGCAAGCCGCCGCAAGAGGTATTCCTCAAGTGCGGGCATACCATCAACTCCATTCTCAAGCACCGCAGGCGAGTGCAAGAACCGACGTCGGGTTCAATTCACCCTTCGCTCGAGCGGATGGGAAACCCCGGCGTAAGACTGTCATGCAGGGGATTTCCCGGGACGTGTCCGGGATGCCGGCGCGACTCGGACGCAGGAGCCGGGCTCGATTTGTTGCTGAGCGACAGCGACCATCAAGTCGGGTGACATCAAAAGCCAAAAACCAGCTCTCACGAATGAGGCTGGTTTCGGTATTTTCAGTCACTGACACCACAGGCCGCCATTGAGAGGCTGCCGGGATCAAAACTAGTTGGATGCAGGAGCAGACAACTTGTTGATCAAGCGGGTCAGACGTGACTTATCGCGTGAGGCCTTGTTTGGATGGATCAGGTGCTTCGCAGCCGATTGATCCAGCTTCTTGATCGCGAGCTTCAGCACAGCCTGTGCGTCTTCGACTTTGACAGCGCCGGTTGTGACCGCAGCAGCGGCGGTGCGAACCTTCTTGACCGACGTTCGCAGAGCGGAACGGTCATTTCGGTTTTTCAACCGACGGGTTTGCATTTTTCGAAGAGCGCGTCTGGCACTGTCTGTATTCGGCATTGAATCGTAACCACAAGGTTGGACTGACTGTAGCGTTCACCAGAAACCCCTTCCGCGCGCCACGACCCGCGAAGGGAGAGAGAGCATAAACGAAGCACGAGGAAGTTTCCAGTCTGTTTTGCGGCGTAATTTTCTACGGAATCCGCAAAGTCCGACCATTGCTTTTCAGTTTCTCTGCAATGCCCGGTTTCTGGCGTGTTCGACCCTTTACTCGTTCAACGATCACCATCGTCATTTTATCGGCCAACTCTTTCGCGATTGCCACACGAAATCGACGCCGGTTGTCGAAGGGTCGACCGTCGTCACAACTTGCTCACGAGACAATTCGGAAGTCTCACGATGGCGGCACAGGCTCCCCGTCCCTCGTCACCGGGATGCCAGGTTGCGTTGCAACTCCTCTCGTCCAGGCATGATACACTCGTCGCTTCGGCACGCGCGGACGATGGCCGTCCGTTCCTCGGAGACGTGCCGACCTGAGTCCGGCTGAATTTTTTGCAGGAATCAACGTGATACAATTCCGCGGCACACGGTTTGTCGCGAATGCGACTCGCAGCTTCGTTCCTGCCTCCGTCACGTTTCCCACTGGGGGTCTGAGGGGGATCTGCTACTGTTCGAGCGACTCCATTCCAGAACGTTCGCGGACTTCAGAGGGAATTTCGTCAGATGGCTGCTGAGTCGCTCGGTCGAGCGTTGGTCCACCGCAATTACCGCCTCTTCCTGCTCGGTCAGGGAATCTCGCTGATCGGGACATGGATGCAGCAGGTGGCGTTGTCGTGGATGCTGTATCGACTTACGGATTCGCCCGCGCTCCTGGGGATGATCAGCTTTACCACCCAGATTCCCAGCCTCATTCTGTCGCCGCTCGCCGGTGTCGCGGCCGATCGCTGGAATCGTCATCGCGCTTTGCTCGTGACACAGGTGCTGGCCATGATTCAGGCGACGCTGGTCGTCATCGTGGTTTATTCCGGGGGAGATCTCGTCTGGAAACTGGTCGGCCTGGGCTTCCTGCTGGGCGTGATCAATGCCTTTGATATGCCGTTGCGGCAATCGTTTCTGGTCGAAATGGTCCCTGACCGACAGCATCTCTCCAACGCGATCGCCTTGAATTCGTCAATCGTCAACGGGGCGCGCCTGGTCGGGCCGTCGCTGGCCGGACTGATCATCGCCGCCTGGGGAGAATCTGTCTGCTTTCTGCTGAATGCCGTCAGCTACGTCGCGGTCCTGGGGGCGCTGCTGGCAATGCGCGACTTGCCGATACGCCAGCACATTCATCATGGTTCGGCTCTGGAGAGGCTGCACGCCGGCATGTCCTATGCCTTCCGGTTTGCCCCGTTGCGCGTGCTGCTGATGCTGCTGGCGGTCGTCAGTTTCATGGCCATGTCGACCAGCGTGCTGATTCCGGTTTTCGCCCGAGATATCCTGCAGGGGGGAGCACGAACGCAAGGATTTCTCATGGGCGCCAACGGGATTGGTGCCTTGGCAGCCGCGCTTTACCTGGCGTCACGAAAGTCGGTGCTCGGACTGGGGCGTGCCATCCTGCTGGCCACGGTCTGTTACGGTGTCAGCCAGATCGCATTCTCGTTTTCGGATCGGCTGCCACTGTCGCTTCCCATCATGGCGCTCTCTGGCTTTTGCATGATGCTGCAGATGGCCTCGACGAACACGCTGATTCAGACCATCACGGAAGAAGACAAGCGAGGCCGGGTGATGAGCCTGTACGCGATGGCCTTCACCGGTGTCGCTCCGCTGGGAAGCCTGTTCGGAGGAGCCATGGCCGCTCAAATCGGTGCCCCCGCCACGGTCCGGCTGTGCGGAACATGCTGTATTGCGGCCGGCATCGCCTTCGGACTGCAGATTCCTCGCATGAGAAAGCTGGTTCGCCCTATTTACGAAGCGGCAGGAATCCTGCCGAAACCCGTCTCTGCCATCACCCCCATCGAAAGTTGATCGGCGAGGTACCGGGGCCAACACGCGCCAGGTTCCGTCACGAGTGCAAAGACGGAGCTTCGCGACGGCGGGTCTGGAGAAGAGATTCACCTTTCCCGGGACGTTTTCTTCTCCCGGTCTTCCCCAAAAATCCGCTCGAGCGAACGAATACCCGGCAATTCCGTTTCCGGGACAAGCACTATTCGCATGTTCAGATTCGATTTCTGATCAGACGCTGCAACCTGCCGCAGTGCCGGGACCGACGGGGACAACGGAACAGCGCCCATTTGCGGGCCGCGTCCCCTCGGCAACACATAAATCGAGTCAATTATGTGACGACGCCGTGATCATTGCCCTGCCATTGCTCGCAAAATGACAGGACGACACCACACGAGCACAATTCAACATCGATCGATACGAGTGAGTGACGTATTCAGCAGCGTTTGTGTGTGGGAGCCCCCGGGGTGGCCCCCTCTCTGCTTCGGAAAGTACAGATTTACACGAGATTGGTTGGTTTGCCTAAATGCTGCCGGTTATTATGCTAAGAAAGCGATCGAGGTCGTGTTTAATCCTGCGTTTTCCACCCACCGGGTGGTGCTGAAGCGTGTTTGACTCGATCGCCATGACTATCCCGCCTGGAATACCGCATCGACCAACCTGCCCAGATTTCGCCTCGCTTGCGAACCATCCTCATACGACTTCCTACCCGGAGAACCCGCTTGTGGAACCTTCTTCGTCTTTGCCGCCCGATCAGCCCACAGCTCGAAGAAACTTTCTGGCAGTCGCCGGCTCGCTCGTCGCGGGGGCCATTGTCAGTCTGACACCGCTCATGGCGGGGCTGGCCTTCTTCCTCGACCCGGTTCTCCGCAAGAAAGAGACGTTCAAAGGGGGAGACGCGGACGGCTTCCTGCCGGTCACCACTCTGAGCGAACTTCCTGACGACGGAACTCCGCTGCGGTTCGCTCTGCTGGCAGATAAAGTCGATGCCTGGAATCAGTTCAAGAATCAATCGATCGGCACGGTCTACCTGCGGAAGTTCGAAGGCAATCAGGTCATTGCTTTTAACGACACCTGTCCGCACCTGGGATGTAAGGTGGATTACCAGGAAGCGAGCCAGACGTTTCTGTGTCCTTGTCACGCCAGCGCCTTCAAACTCGATGGCGAGCGGATGAACCATATTCCTCCTCGAAATCTGGACACCCTGGAAGTCAAAACGGATTCGAACGGAAAAGTCTGGGTCAAGTACCAGGACTTTCAGTGCGGTGTTGAGAAGAAGGGGGCCGTCTAATTATGAATTCTCTACTCGACTGGCTGGACGTTCGCACGGGTTACAAAGCTCTTGTTCACGAAGCGTTGAACGAACCGATTCCGGGCGGAGCGAAATGGAAGTACGTCTGGGGCAGCACCCTGACCTTCGTCTTCGCGGTCCAGGTAATCACCGGCTTCTTCCTGTGGAGCGCTTACAGCCCCAGCACCCTGACCGCCTGGGAAAGTGTTTACTACATTCAGCATGTCATGAGCTTTGGCTGGCTGGTCCGCGGCATCCACCACTTCGCTGCACAGGCCATGATGGTGCTGCTCGGTCTGCACTTTATGCAGGTCGTCATTGCAGGGGCCTACCGGGCTCCGCGGGAAGTTAACTTCTGGCTGGGACTGGTCCTGCTGCAGATTGTGCTGGGTCTTTCGCTGACCGGATACCTGCTGCCATGGGACCAGAAGGGCTATTACGCCACGAAGGTCGCCACCAACATCGTCGGCGTAACCCCCGTCATCGGCCCTCAACTGCAGCAGATCGCTCAGGGGGGAACGACGTACGGCCATCACACACTGACCCGCTTCTTCGCTCTGCACGCAGGGGTCCTGCCCGCATTGCTGGTCGGATTCCTTGCTCTGCACATCTACGTTTTCCGCCGACATGGCATCACGGTTTCCGAAGCCGATCAGAAAAAGCCGATTGGCAAGTTCTGGCCTGATCAGGTTCTGATGGACGCCGTGGCCTGTCTGGGAGTGCTGGCGACGATCCTCTTCTTCACCGTCTGGAAGGGTGCAGAATTGACGGGGCCTGCGGACGCTTCCGAAGCCTATTCGGCAGCCCGTCCCGAATGGTACTTCCTGTTCCTGTTCCGGTTCCTGAAGTTTGAAGAAGTCGACAAACTCGGGCTGGTCTTCGGAGCGCTCTACGTCCCCGGAGCGATCATGGGCGTCATCGCTTTGATGCCCTTCATCGGTAAATGGAAACTGGGCCACCGGTTCAACATCGCCTTTACCTTCGCACTTCTTGCCGGAGCGGCGTTCCTGACCGCCATCGCACTGAAGGAAGACAGCGCTGACAAGAACTATCAGGCAGCCGTCCATATGGCCGAATTCGAGGGCCATCGCGCGGTCGAGCTGGCCCGGGAATTCGGGATTCCTTCGACGGGAGCCCTGAGTCTCCTGAAGGAAGATGCCCTGATCCAGGGACCGAAGCTGTTCGCTCGCCACTGTGCCAGTTGCCATCGCTACAACGGACACAATGGGCTCGATCAGGTTCCGATGCGCGAAGTCGAAGAGAACGGTGAAAAGAAGCAGGTCGAGGAACTGGCCACCGCGGCAGACCTGGGTGAGTTCGGTTCACGCAACTGGATCACGAAGGTCCTCACCGACTACCACACCACATTTGCCCCCTTGAAGAACTCGGGTGAACGGGGCGAACGATTCCTCCAGGGCGAAATGGCCGAATGGGTCAAGGATAATGCCGAGACACTGAAGAAACCCGAGAACGCCGACTCCCTGAAGAGTCTGGTCGAATTTCTGGTTGCGGAAGGGGGCCGGGAAGAACTGCAGCCATTCGACCCCGCGCTGGTCGAAGCCGGAAAGGCAATCTTCAAGTCGGGTCAACTCGCGAACGGTTCGTTCACCTCGAACTGTGCGGACTGTCACACGCTCGCCTCCGTCGGTGAAGGGGCCGGTCCCGGATATCCGACTCTGACAGGCTACGCCGGCAAGGTCTGGCTCACCGAGTTCATCAAGAACCCTGCCCATGACGGGTTCTACGGTTCCGAGCGAAACCTGATGCCCGGCTTTGAAGGGAAGATCAGCGACAAGGAACTGAAGTTGCTTGTTGACTGGATGGTGGGAGATTACTTTCGTAAGAAGTAAAGCCCCTTGAATTCAACACCACGTGGCGGGTCATCGCCCGCCACGCTGTTGAATCGTACTCCTGAGGAAGCAGGGACGGGCCGGCTGGCACTTCCCCTGATCTCACTACGATGACAATCAGTACGCTGCCGCTGAGCTATTGCACCAACGTCCATCCCGGTCGGACCGTTGCGGAAGTCGAAGATGGACTCGACCAGTTCACTCTGCCCATCCGGGAGAACTATGGCTCGGACCTCGCGGCAGGTCTCTGGCTGGCCGCGAGCGTCATCCGCGAACTGAATGCATCGCCGGACGAAGCGAAGAAGTTCGCCGAACGGCTGCATCTGCGGGGCCTCAGTTGCTACACGCTCAATGCCTTTCCGTATGGCGATTTTCACTCTGCCCGAGTCAAGGAAAACGTCTACCTGCCCGACTGGACGCAACCAGATCGACTGGAGTACACGGTTGGTTGTGCCCGACTGCTGGCCGCACTGCTGCCCCGGGGGGTCGAGGGGAGCATCTCGACCGTTCCGCTTGGATTCAAACCGTTCGAGCACCCGGCAGACTTCGCAGACCGTTGTGCCGACCAGCTCATCGAACTCGCACACAGTCTGAACCGGGTCTGGAGCGAAACCGGAGGCATGATTCGTCTGGCCATCGAACCAGAACCATTCTGCGTCCTCGAAACGACCAGCGAGACGATTGAGTTTTTTGACCGGCTCCGCAGCCGTGCGGCGGACTCTGGAGCACTCGAAGTCGTCGAAAAACATCTGGGTGTCTGCTACGACGTCTGCCATCAGGCCGTCGAATTTGAAGACATCGCCGCGTCGATCCGCGCGCTGACCGCTGCGGGGATCCGCATCAATAAACTGCACATCACGTGTGCTGTCGAAGTGCTTAACCCGGCGAGCAACCCCGAGGCGCTCGTCGCCCTTTCGCGGTATGTCGAGCCCCGTTATCTCCATCAGACCTTCGCCCGGACGTCCAGCGGATCGATCGCCAGGTACGTCGATCTGGATGAGCAGATGACGCAGCAGCCAAGTCCGGAATTTCGAGACGCGGAGATGTGGCGAGTCCACTTTCACGTCCCCGTCGACGCGGAACAACTCGGTCCGCTGGGAACGACCCGTAATGAACTGAAGACGGCCCTGTCGATCATCCCGGAACTCGACTACGCCCCGCACCTCGAGGTGGAAACCTACACCTGGGAAGTTCTGCCGGACGGGGGCAAGCCGAATCTGATCGAAGGATTCTCTCGAGAACTGCTCGCCACGAAGGCGTTACTTGAGTCCTGACCCGTTGCGACAGAGTTCGGTTGAGCCAGAGCATCCACGTCAACCATCAGGCACTGCGAACGAGCGTCGAATAGCTCGTGCGGCGACCGAATTAAAGCGATCACCCCTGCCTCCACCAACTCGCGGTCGAGGAAAGCAGGGGCGAGGAAACTTCTCTGTCGATCGAAGTTCTGTCCCGGGCTGGTCCCGGACTACTTCTGTTTGCTCTCTTGAGCGGGCTTCTCGGGGAAGTCGCCAGCGATGGCGTTGACGAGCTGTTCGGGATTCACATGCCGACGGAGTGCTGCGACGACCGCATCGGCGGTGAGTTGGCTGACGCGGGATTCCAACTTGGCCTGGTACTCCAAAGTTCTTCCGACGAACAGCGCATTGGCCAGGATCGACGCTAGTTTGCCGTCTTCACCCCGGTCGGCTTCCTGACCCTTGATCCAGCCCTGCTGCGATTCCGCGAGCTCTTCTTCTTTGAGCCCCTCTTTCAGCAGAATTTCAATCTCTTCTTTGGCGAGTGCCACCACCTTCTCGACATTCTCCGGATTGCAGATTGCGTAGATCGAGAATGTCGAACGGGGGTCGAGCGAGTGCGAGCGGAATGACGAACCCACGCCGTACGAGAGTCCTTCCTTCTCACGGATGCGGCCCATCAGACGTGATGCGAAGCCGCTGCCACCGAGGATCTCGTTGCCGACCACCAGAGCAGGATAGTCGGGATGATCGTCCCGCAGTGCCAGCAGCAGGCCTGCGAAGTACATCGCATTGGCCTTGTCCGGGGTTTCAATGCGAATCGTTTCTGGCTTGGGGGGATTCTCGGCAGACCGGCTGATTCGCTCGTAGGGGCTCTTCGACTTCCAGTCTTTCAAAGCGTTCTGCAGGGCGGCAACTGTCTCAGCCTCGTCAAAGTCACCGACGATCGCCAGTTCACCCGCCTGGGCCGACAGAAAGTCTTCGTAAAGTTTCTTCAGGCTGGCCAGTTCCAATCCCTGAATCTGTTTCAGTTCGTCTGACAGATTGGGTTGATACCGCACGTCACCGACCGGATAGGAATTCAGCTTCTGCGAGACCGCCCGGGGGGCCAGCGCCTGCGGCTGCGTCATTTGTTCTTCCAGTTCGGCAGCACGGCGCTGCTTCAGAATGTCCAGTTCATCCTGGGGAAAAGCGGGCTCGCGCAGAATCTGTCGCAAGACATCAATCACTTCGCTCAGGTGTTCGCGTTTCGACTGAATGACGAAGGCCGCCTCGCCGGGTCCACCGGACGCATGCAGCGTACTCTGCAATTCGTCCAGCTTGTCAGCCAGTTGCTCACTGTTCAGGTGGCGTGTCGCCCGGGCCATCAGACTCGGCAGAACGTCGCAGACGGGGGCTTTCCCGAACAACGACTTTGCCGAACCGTATCGAAGTCGTAACTGCAGCGAGACGGTTCCCCCGCGATTCTTTTTAGACAGCAGGGCCACTTTCACCCCTTCGATCTGCGACCGCTTCACGCGGGCTTCGATCGCGGCGGGAGAAGGATCAAAAGCCTCGCCGGTCGAGAAATCGGATCGGCCCTTGTAGTTTTCGACCAGTTTCCTGACGTCGGGCACAGCGGCAATCGGAGTCCGCTGTGGCTGCTGGCTGGGGATATACATCCCTACCGTCCGGTTGTTCGGCACCAGGTACTTCCGCGCGACTCGATTCACATCGTCGACGGTGACATCCTCAAGCCGATCCCGGTTAAGGAAGAACAGTCGCCAGTCACCGGCGGCAGCCGACTCGGCCAGTTCGATGAGCAATTTCGGTGTCTCTGCGGCGAGCTGGTCGAGATACTTGCGGAACTGCCGTTTCGCCCGTACCAGTTCGACTTCCGTGATTCCATCTTTCACGACTTCATTGATCGCCTCGAGCATGTCTTCGGCGACGCTGTCAGGTTCGTTCCCCTGAGCCACTTCGGCCGAAATGAAGATCGCACCGGGATCGTGCAGAGCATAGGCCATCCCCTGAACCTTGGCCGCACGGCGACGTTCGACAAGGGCCTTGTAGAGACGACCTGTTTTATCAGCGGTAAGGATCGCCTCCAGCAGTGCGACTGCGGGGAACTCGGCATCGGCGGCAGCAGGAATGTGATAGGCGACCCCCACGACAGCAACATTTCCCACACGCCGCAGCGTGACGAGGCGTTCTCCATCCTGAGCCGGTTCTTCAGTATAGGTGGCACGAATCGGTTCCGCAGGACGCTCGATCGGACCGAAGTGCTTCTGCACGAGTTCCAGCGTTTTGGCTTCGTCCAGGCGACCACCGATAAACAGGATGACGTTATCCGGGCGATAGTATTTCTTATAGAAGGCTCGGAGATTATCGACGGGAACCCGCTCGATATCTGCCCGATTACCGATCGTCGATTTACCGTAGTTGTGCCACTCAAAGGCAGACGCGAATACGCGTTGTTCGAGAATCGACTTGGGGCTATTTTCCCCCATCTCGAACTCATTCCGCACGACGGTCATTTCGCTGGTCAGATCCGCCGCGTTGATCGGGCAATTGATCAGTCGATCGGCTTCATATTCGATCGCCCATTCGAGATTGTCGTCACCCGCAGGAAGTGTCTCGTAGTAGTTCGTCCGATCGAACCACGTCGTTCCATTGTAGTCGGCGCCGCGCGACTGCAGATCCTGATCCGGTCGCGGGTGCTTGCTGGTCGGCTTGAACAGCATGTGCTCCAGCAGGTGAGCCATCCCCGCTTCGCCGTATCCTTCGTGCCGTGAACCGACAAGGACCGTCATGTTGACGGTGATCTTGTCATTGGACGGCTCGGGAAAGATGACCACTCGCAGGCCGTTGTCGAGCTGATATTCTGTCAACCCTTCGACCGAGCCGATCTTGCGAGGCTCCGCAGCCGCGACCAGATTCATCCCCAGACAGCAGAGGGCCAGACCAGCCACGATCCGTCGAATTAGCATTACCTGCACTCCTGCTTTGCAGCAAATCTACATCCGTTGAAAAAGAGGGACCGACACAGGCTACCCGCCAGAACGGGATTCCTCCAGAGAATCAGGGGGAATACTGTATGTCCGATATTGAGACATTCACCGAATCAAGCTAACTTCACTGATCGCTTGAGAGGAGGGGTTCCGCACCGCCTATAGCCGGTCTTGAGCTGTTGGGTTGCTGACAAGGAAGTCGA
This sequence comes from Schlesneria sp., assembly GCF_036405755.1. Taxonomy (NCBI): domain Bacteria; kingdom Pseudomonadati; phylum Planctomycetota; class Planctomycetia; order Planctomycetales; family Planctomycetaceae; genus Schlesneria; species Schlesneria sp. The sequence continues at coordinate 31,029 of NZ_DASWWZ010000236.1, read as the reverse complement.
GTGTTTCTGACGCGCTCTATTCGACGCAAACTGGTGATCGTGCTGTCGCTCGTATTCGCCATGCTACTCTTCCTGTCCGTGGCAGGTCTGTCGGCACTGTATGCTTACTGGAGTCTCGTTGACGATTTGCAGTTTTCCCGCGAAAAAGAACCTCAACAGACGGCTCTGGCGGCCGCACTGCAAGGCCTCGCCGAACCCCTGATCATTCGCCTGCCCGAGCGAGTCAATCCGCTTCAGATCCCGATGCGGCCTGGAGTCTATACCGTTGTCGAAACGTTCAACGGCCCCCTGTGGGAGGAACGACGGCATAAGGCTCGTGAGGAATACAAAGAGTTCTATCGACGCTGTTCGGATCTTTCCAAGTCGGATGCCCGCATCCGGAATTTTTTCACTCAGCCCACGCTGTACCAGATTAATGACAAGTTGATCTCCCTCGAAAAGAACAGCCAGTCCGTGGACAACCCGGATTCGCGTCTCCACCAGCAACTGCTGTTGACGGTGATGGATCTTCAGTCACTGGCACTCCAGATCCCCGACCTGGAAAGCGGCATCGAAAAAACCATTCAAGCCTCTCAAAATGAGCTTACCTGGCGTTTCTGGCTGATCGGCTGCCCGACGGCGATCGTCGTCGCGTTGTTCTTCAGCCTGATCTACTTCTGCTATCGCTGGATTCTGATTCCGATCCGGAAACTGCACGAGGCCGCTTCCCGCGTTGCCAATGGCGATTATTCCTATCGCCTGAAGCTGCGCGGCAAGGACGAAATGGTCGAACTGGCCGAAATGTTTAACAAGATGACGGATCGCTTCCAAACGGATAAGGACAAACTGGCTCTGGAAGTGGAACAGCGCAGTCGCCAGATCCTGCGGAACGAGCGTCTGGCCGGGATCGGCTTCTTCGCCTCGGGAATCTCGCACGAAATTAACAACCCGCTACAGGCGATCGGAGCGGCGGCAGAATCGTTGACGGATCGCATCCGGGATGGCTCCCTGGGAGGCCAGATGCCCCCCGAGGATCGTGAATTACTCTCGACCTATCTCGGGATGATCGAACGGGAATCGACGCGCTGTCAGCAGATCACGTCACGCGTCCTCGATTTCGCCCGCGGCACCAATGGACCGAAATCACGGCAGGACCTGACCAAAATCGTCAATGAAGTTCTGGACATGGTGTCGCACATGAGCAAGTTCGACAACTACGTCATCAACTTCGATCGCGGCAAGTCGCACCTGCTGGATATCAATCCCGCCGAAATGAAACAGGTCGTACTGAACCTGATTGCCAACGGCCTCGAAGCCATGGAAGGTTCGGGAACGATGACAATTGAAATTGTCGAACTGGTCGATGAGGTAGTACTGTCCATCGCCGATCAGGGATGCGGAATGACCGCCGAGATGATCGCGAACCTTTACGAACCCTTCTTCACCGAAAAGTCGAATGGAAAAGGGACCGGTCTGGGCCTTTCGATCACGCATCGCATCGTCAGGGACCATGGGGGACGCATCGAAGCCACCAGCGAAGGACGAGGGCTGGGAAGCACGTTCCGTGTCCATCTGCCCCGCTGTGCCAAGGGGGCCCAGATCTCTGCGGCGTGATCTCTGCTGTGTGCAACAAGCTGCTGACCCGGCAGTCGGACTGAAGCTCAGCGAAATCGAAACGCCGGAACTGGCCTGTCCGATTGTCTGTGCCGATGAACCGCCTCGTCGATCGCGGCTCAATCTGGTCAGAACCCTCCTGCAATCAATCTCCAGCCGTCTGGCTTCTTCCGACCAAAGCACCTAATCTTGGTGCGAAGGCCTGCATCACGATGAGTGCCTCTCGAAGAGAGAAACTCGTCTGTGGCACGCCGGGTGGCACAGACAACACTGAGATGCCGTCCCCTGATCGACTTCTCCTCGTTCCCGAAGAAAACAGTCTGATGTCTCGCGAAGATCAACTTTCCTCATACGACTATCCTTTGCCCGAGGAATTGATCGCGAAAGTCCCGCTGGAATCGCGCGATGCATCTCGCTTGATGGTGCTTGACCGTCGTCAAGGTTCGATTGATCATCGAACGATCCGGGACCTGCCCGAACTGCTGAAGACAGGCGATGCTCTGGTACTGAACAATACCCGCGTCCTTCCGGCCCGACTGTTCGGCCTGCGGACGGCGACAGGGGGAAAGTGGGAAGGCCTCTATCTGGGCTCAACGGCCAACGGGCTGTGGCGACTGATTGGTCAGACACGCGGCTACCTGAGAACGGGTGAAACAGTCACGATCACCAATCCCGTGGGCGAAAAGCTGCTGCTGAAGCTGATCGAGAAAGAAGCGGACGGCGTCTGCCAGTTCGAAGCGTCAACAGGCTGTGCCATCGAATCGCTGCCACGTTTCGGCACTGTTCCACTCCCCCCCTATATGGATCGCAAGGTCGCCACCGAGGCAGACTGGGAACGCTACCAGACGACGTTTGCTCAGCATCCCGGTTCTGTCGCCGCACCCACGGCCGGACTTCACTTCACCCCGGAACTCCTGGATCGCTGTCAGCAAAAGGGGATTCGCCGTGCAGAAGTCACACTGCACGTCGGTATCGGAACATTCCGTCCGGTCTCGGTCGAAAACCTGGCAGAACATCGGATGCACTCGGAATGGTGCGAACTCCCTGCAAGTACGGCAGAGCGACTCACCAGCGTCCGGGCCGAAGGGGGTCGCATCGTGGCTGTGGGGACGACCAGCCTGCGGACACTCGAATCGGCCTGCCATGCGCGAGGACCAGAGCATCCTCCCGCGTTTCACGAATGGCGAGGAGAAACGAATCTGTTTATTCGCCCTCCCTACACGTTCTTCTCGACCGACGTGCTGCTGACGAACTTCCACTTACCCAAATCGACCCTGCTGATGCTGATCGCCGCCTTCGGCGGGTTCGATTTCGTCATGGAAGCTTACCGGGTCGCGATTGCGGAGAGATACCGCTTCTTCAGTTATGGCGACGCGATGTTGATCCTCTGAGTTTCTCTTCTCCGTCCCGATGCGGTACGGATTGACCGAACCCCGCCGCTCCTCCCCTGCGCCCCGACGTTCCCGTGCGGTGCGTCCGCTGACTCGCTCACGTTGTCACGCGGCGTGTGAATCGTCGCTTCGAGTCCGATGCGGGCGAACAGTGGTCACGGGGAAGAGCCCGCCCGTCATGTCACGACCATACCAAGCCCTCATCGAAGCGGCCTCGGACGATTCCATTGCGTCAAAACCATTATGGCATGATACTGCCTTTCAACGTCATGATCGTGCCTTTTGGGAGAATCGCCATGCGAGCTCGGGCAGGTGTCCTTTTGCTGTCTTTATTGGTTCTGGGAACATGGACTGAGGGTGCCGAGGAGGCCTTGCCGCTGATTAAGCCGGAAGTGGCACGGCAGCATGTGGGGAAGAGGGTAGCCGTCGTGTTTGAAGTCAAGGGGGCGAAGCACTCCGAGAAACGGAAGACAGCCTACCTCGACTCCACCGACAATTTCCGTGACGAGGCCAACCTGGGGATCGCCATCTCGGAGCGTGGTATCAACGACCTGAAGCAAAAGCGTCAGGTCGATTTGCCGGCAGAGTACTACCGTGGCAAGTCCATTCGCGTCCAGGGCGAGGTGGTCATCGAAGAAGACCGCGTCTACATCAAGGTCGACGACGCCGATCAGCTCGATCTTGCCAAGTGATGCCCGGACGCAATCTCGCTGGCCTGCACTCGAACGAGTCACTCATCTCCCCTTGTTTCAAGGGAACCGGCGAATCACCTCAAGATTCGACCCAGAGAGCTCACAGACAACCGTCGCGAACACGAACGCAGCTTCTGCACGCAATTCAGGTCGCCACAATCAAGGAAACCAGGTGAACTCGTCCCCCCGTCGTGCCTTCACATTGATCGAGCTGCTGGTCGTGATCGCTATTATCGCGATCCTGATTGCCCTGTTACTCCCTGCAGTCCAGCAGGCGCGAGAAGCAGCGCGGCGGGCTCAATGCAAGAATCAGTTGAAGCAGATCGGGCTGGCCATCCACAACTATGAAAGTTCCCACCTCTGCTTTCCGCCGGGCCAGATCCGAATCCCGTTCTCATCGCAACCTCGCGTGCGAGGCTGGTCGATGTTCGTCCAGCTTCTTCCCTACTTTGATCAGGCACCGCTCTATAACGACTGGAACTTTGCGAATCCTCTTGAAAACGAGGCCGAGGAAAACACGGCGGTTGTCCTTCCCGTACTTGTGTGTCCTTCCGCCACCATCAGCCAGAACCCGTACACCAAGCCAAGTGGTTCGCGCTATGCCCTGACGAGTTACGGTGGAAACGGGGGAACTCAGTCACATCCCCCGGCCGCAACTCGGGGAGACGGCATGTTCGCGGGATGCGGCCCATTGATTACCACGCCGATGACTGTCCAGCACGAAGTGGTGCGGATCCGGGATGCGACCGATGGCACGTCGAGCACCCTGCTGCTGGGGGAACGGAGTCATGCGGATCGAAACTACGACTCGTTCTTCGCCAATGGCTTCGCGACGAACCCCATGAACGGCTGGGGATTCTGGGCACCCTCAGGCGGGCAACTCGGTTTGACAGACGTCACACTCAGCAGTTTTGCGCCGGTCAACTACCGCATCCCGTTCGACTTCACGAACCGCCCCGGCAGCATCAGCAGTGCTGCCACATTCGATGCATCGCTGGAGTCCATTCAGCGACTCAACGCGTTCGGCAGTCAGCATACGGGGGGAGCTCATGTGGCCCTCGTCGACGGCAGCGTCCGCTTCCTGAGCGAGAATATCGACATGGAAGTGCTGAAACATCTTTCCACTCGCGCGGGCGGCGAAATCGTCGGAGAGTTTTAGCAATGTCAGCACAAAGGTGACTGATCTACGGGTCACGATTTCACTCTTGCAGAGTCAACTCGGAACCACCGCCTGACCCAGCCAGCAGTCTACCGGCGGCCCGTTCCTCGCGGACAACCAAAGTGCTCTCGCAGGCGACAAAGCGTCTCCCCAATCCGGAAGAAATAATGAAATTCGCGTGCATCCATTCGGGTGGCTGGTATCCTTATGACACTGAGACTCAGTCTCAACACCGAGACAGCCTCCGCGCAGCTGCTCTGACCGGATGTGTTTCAAAGGGACTGATCGTCTCAATCGAGTTGCCCTCCCTCCGCCACTGACGCGGACTGGAGTCGCTTCTGCTGCATGCCAGCCAGCTTTCCAGCCAGCGAGCACTGTGCCTTGTACTAACACTCGACTGTCGAGTGGTGGTTCAGCTTCCATGGTTTCGCTGGAGTATCGTCATGCTGAGACGTTCTGAGAAAGCGCGTCGACCCGTTCGCGGATTTACCTTAATCGAGCTGCTGGTTGTCATCTCGATCATTGCCGTTTTGATTGCTCTCCTGCTGCCGGCCGTCCAGCAAGCGCGCGAGGCGGCTCGCAGAACTCAGTGCAAGAATAATCTGAAGCAGCTAGGCCTCGCCCTGCATAACTACGAAAGCACCTTTTCGGTTTTTCCGGCTGGGGGAATCGAGGATACAAACGCAGGCACATCCGGAGTGGGTGCCAGCGGATTCGCGTTGATTCTACCGTATATCGAACAAGCAAACCTGTACAATACCTACAACTTCAACGAACACTACGGATCAACGCATAACAAGACCGTCCTGAGCCAAAAAATTCCCGCCTTCTTATGCCCCTCGATGGTCATTAATCGAGCGGTTCCCAACACTCCCTGTAACGAGATCGGCGGTCCCACCAGCTATCTGCTGTCAGAAGGGACTGCTTCCTATCAGTTTCCCGCGCAGGGTGTTTTTGGACTTGTGCTGCCATCATATGGCTATCCCAACAAGTGTTCCAGATTTAGTGACATCACTGATGGCACATCAAACACATTAGCTGCAGCTGAAACGACCTACAACTTCAAGAACTACTTCTATACGGCATCAACCTGTGCCGCGTCCGCGGGAGCAAACCGCTGGGGAACAGCGAGATGGGGAGTAGGATACCCGAATATCGGTGTGGGAAATACCACGTCCAAAATGAACAACTTCACCGCATCGCCAACGGGTTACTCGAGCCAGCACGTGGGGGGAATTCAAGCGTTGCTGATGGACGGCACAGTTCGTTTCATTAATCAGAATATCGATTTTAGTACCTATACTGCTCTGGCCACGAAAGCAGGCGGGGAGATCATCGGTGAATTCTAAACTCTTGGTGAACCACTTTTACTGCTACGGATTCGCGACTCTGCTTGCGATCGGGTGCGGAACGTCGTCCTCCTCACATACCGAGTTGTTCGGAGAGGTTTCGCTGGACGGTAAGCCGGTCGACGAAGCGATAGTCTATCTCTCTTGCAAAGCGTCCGACTCCCAGACGGGGGGAACCTTCATTGCCGAGGTGATCGGCGGAGAATTTGAGTTTCCCAGAGATCAAGGACCACCCCCAGGAGAGTATGAAGTAATCCTTAAGCCCGTCGAAGAAGATTCTGAGGAATTGTTCCTCCGAATCCGAGAGCAGAAAAGGAACGCGCTCGTCCAACGGGATCAGTTTCTGGCGGCCGTGGCAAGGAAAGGAACGATTCGCGTGTCACTCTCCGATGACGACTCGAATCAGATCAAGATTGATCTGACCAGCCGGTGACGGGACCGACGACGACCTACGCCACCGAGAGTCTGACAGAGACTTTTTAGGAATTGGGGCATCCCGCGAAAGCGGAGGTGCCCCAATTCCATTTTCGGTCGCGTCAGTGACGTGCCGCAGGTCCGCAAGGTCGCTCCTGGATTCAAACTCCCGGCGACACGACATTCTCCAGTGTCTCCGCCCTTCAAAGACGTTTTGTCTCTTGCTGGAGTTCGGCGCGTTGGCTAAGCTCGGCGCGGGAATGGTCTGCTCTCGCAGGTCGACCACTCATCACAGCACAACCTGACCGTGCGTACCAAGGACCGATTCATGAAGTGCTCAAACGCGTCGGTACTATGCTGGGCAGCACTTGTTTTCCTGGTGCCGACGTTGATCGAGTCGGTATCGCCTACCGTGGTGAGTTGCGACTTGAATGCGTCAGAAGATCAGCCCCAGGCTCAAAATTCGGCGAGTACGATCGCAGGTCATGTGCTCAATCACGAGAACAAACCTGTGAATGAGGCGGTCGTCGCCTTGTATCGTTTCCATTCTCCCAGTCAGCGATTCGGCCACTTCGTCCCTGTGGCAAGCCCCGCAACGACCGATATCTCTGGATTCTTTCAATTTGAAACTCTGGCGGATGGTTACTACCTCATCGTTGTTCAAGCGAAGGGATATGCCCGTTCGCATTCCACGCGAACGATCAATGACGGGCCCACTCATTCGACGGCTGACATCCGAATGCAGTTCCCTGTCAAGGTTGCCATTGATCTGAAAGACGAAGCTGGCCAACCAATTCAAGGAGCCCGGATTCGCTCGTTCAACATCAGCGGGATGAATGGGTCGATTCGTGCAACTCAAATGCTCTTGCGCGATTTGAACGACACGTTCCCGGTCAGTGATCAGGCGGGCAGGATTGTGCTGGCCGACTTTCCCCTGAACGAAACCCTGCGAATCACAATTGCGCATCCCACCTTTGCCCCCATCGTGATCGAAGAACTGAAAATCACGAACGGAGTTGTGGCCAGCGCCGTCTTGAGGCCCGGAGTGGTATTGACGTTCCAGCGCAAAGCGGACGAACTGGAGGAACGGATCGAGAACGCCGTGCTTGACCTCCGACACTCAAACTTTGAATCGCCCTCGACGATGCTGCAGTATGAAGTTGATTTCGATTCATCGGGGAAGGGCTCCGTGACGATCGAACCGGGTGACTACGAGTTTCTTCGGTTGCAGCACGATGATTTTTATCTGACACCGACGTTGCACGCGCGACACGGCAAGCTGAATCCAAACCACCCGCTCCACTTCGAAGCAGGCAAGAATGTCGAACTGCGTTTTGAAGTTCACCGTCGCCTTGTCGCAAAAGGTCGTGTGATCGACGCTGAATCGGGCGAACCCGTTGCTGAGCAATCGCTAATCGGCAAAATTCTGACAGGCGTTTCCTCGGACGAACAAGATCAAACCGAGTTCAATTTCACCGGCTGGGGAGACACGAACGCTCAAGGAGAATTTACTGTCCCCGTCGCGGCAGGACGAATGCGAGTTGAGTTCAATGGAACCAACTATCTGTCGGATACGGAGTTTATTGACTTCGACGTTGCTGCCGATGGCTCCACGGTCATTCCCGATATCAAAGTTCGTTCGCTACCGAAACTGCAGGGGGTCGTCCGTGACCAGGATGGCATGCCTGCTGCGCGGGTCGTTGTCCGTATCCGGGGTCAGATTCCCGGCAGCAAAAACATCGCAGATCCGGTTCTTACGGATGACCAGGGCCGATTCGAGATTCAGCCCACGTACGTCCTGAGGAATGATCAGACCAACCAGCGTCAGCTCGATTATTCGGTCGTGGCCTTTGACCCATTCCGCCCGTTTTCGGGACGAGTCGATGTGAAGCTGGATGAGTCGAAACCCATCGAGCTGTCGCTTGAGCCTCATGACTTTGATTGGCCGCTGACAGAGTTTGAGGGCGAGCTTTCCGAATGGGAACGAGGGAACATTACTGTAGAAAAAGCCGCCGAAAACGACGCCCACTCACTCCGCGGTCAACCGATTCCTGAACTCGACTTTGTCGAATGGATTAATAGCGAACCACTCGATCGGGCAAAATTTCGAGGCCACTACGTTCTGCTTGATTTTTGGTTTATCGGCTGCGGCCCGTGCCATGCCGAATTTCCTGTGGTGAAGATGCTGCATGAGCTCTACCACGACAGAGGACTGATCGTCATTGGTGTCCACAATAACAATGATCCACCAGAAAAAGTTCGGCAACATGTCCAGAAGATCGGGCTGCCGTATCCGATTGCCGTTGATCATCCCGATGGGAGAACGGTCCGGGCGTTTCAATCACATCGACTCGTGGAAGGTTTCCCCAGTTATGTTTTGATTGATCCCGAAGGAAATGTTTTGCTGGATGACCGCACCATCCCCCATCCAAGTCTTCGCGGATACAAACTGGAGATTCTTCGGAAACTCCTCTTCAGACAGTCACCTGAGTAACAGTCCCGTCGTCCTTGGAAACTAGGCCGCATTTCAAGTTTATGACACAGTTCAGCGGACCTCGAAAAAGTCCCGCAAAAATTCGTACGATTCCCGCATCACCTCGGGGGCCATGTGACTGTGACGACTCAGTTCGACGTTCACACTGCCGGAGTACTCGATCTCCTTCAGTGTCTCTATCACGGGAACGAAGTCGATGGTCCCTTCGCCAAAGCGAAGGTGATCGTGCACTCCCCGGCACATGTCCTCGATGTGAATCGTATAGATGCGGTCTCGCCAGGCTGTGAGATAACTCGAGATCGGCAAAGGTTCCAGACAGTGCACGTGACCAATATCGACCGTTAAGCCGAATCCCGGTCCATCGACAAGCGTCAGTAGCTCGCGGTAGTCATCAAACGTCTGGATTCGCATTCCGGGTTCGGGTTCAAACGCCAGCTTCACCCCAAGCGGTTCCGCGAAGTCCAGCACCTGACGGCATCCCGCCGCCAGCCGCTGCATCGTCTCTTCCGGCGCCGCAGCATCGCGCACAACACCACCCCAGAACGAGACTGCTTCGGAATTCAGTTCTTTGGCAATCTCGACACACCGCTTGAGAAAGTTGACACGAACGGCGCGTCCCTCGGGGGCCGCCGACACCAGTGTCGGTTCATGTTTCTGGCGGGGATCCAGCAGGAACCGCGCTCCTGTTTCGATGACAGACGCCATCTCGAATCGGTCCAGGACCGTGCGCATCCGTGAGATTTCCCCGGCAAGATCCGGTGAGAACGGATTGAGACAGTAATGGTCAACCGTCAGAGCGACGGACCGGTAACCCATTTCGGCCATTAGTTCGATGGCCTGGTCCCAGCGATGTCCGGTCGTGCCGTTCGTGTTATATCCAAGACGCATGGTGCAGGATTTCATGATGAGAAGGCTGGGAAAGCGACAGCGTGCGGCGGAACAGAGAGCCGCCCCGGCAGGTTCGCGAGCCCAGAATAGTGGCTCGCGAGTCCACGGAAAAGACGCTCCTCAATCGGAATGATGGCCGCCACGTCAATCGGGCTGCGTGTGCTGCGTGTGGACGCGACTTTGGAGTGAGGCCTGTCGACGTCGCAGGTCTTTCCAACCTGTGGCGTGCTCACTTCGTCCCGCCGATTCGAACAACCCGCCACTGGCGACTTAGCGTCCCTTCCTTGCGTAAAGTTGGGCCATCGACTGGGGCGAGTCGTGTCGCCCAGCTATGATGACGGTGGATGATTTCGGGACCTGTACGAACACGGGATTGAGACGGTGGTTCTTTCATGACGTGGCTTTATTCGTTGTATTGGCTGGGTGCACTGGCAGCCGCTGGTCCGGTGATCTTTCATATGTGGCGGCGCATGCCACGGGGTGAGCGTCCTTTTTCCACGTTGATGTTTCTCTCGCCCTCACCCCCCCGCATCACCAGCCGCAGCCGGATCGAGAACTGGTTACTGATGCTGCTGCGTGTGGCCGCGCTGGCGCTGCTGGCATTCGCGTTCACTCGACCGCTGTGGCGAGTCCCGATCAGCGAGCCAGAGCAGGGGAGTCAGGAGCAGCAACTCGCGATTCTCGTCGACACCAGTGCCAGTATGCGCAGGGAAGGGGTCTGGAATGACCTGATCCGGCAGATCGAAGAGCGACTGAACACGGTTCCGCCGCAGACGCGCGTGGCACTGTACCGATTCGACCGGAACATGGTACCCGTCGCCGATTTCGCAGAACTCAAGTCGCTGGAACCTGCTGCCGCCCGAGAGATGATCCTGTCACGACTCAGGGAACTGAGACCCACGTGGGAAGCCACCCGCCTCGGTGAAGCCCTTGTCGAAGTCGCCAGCCGTTTGCAGGAAGTGCAGACCGAATTCTCCCGGCCCATCACTCAGAAAATCTGTCTCGCAAGCGACCTGCAAAGTGGTGCCGAGACGGTATCGCTGCAGGGTTATGAGTGGCCCGACGATCTCTCGTTAGAACTGATCATTGCCCGCCCGACATCCCCCTCGAATGCCGGTTTGCAAGTGGTGGAACCGAATCAAGAAGGGGCTGACGACGTCCTGCGGGTCCGGGTCACGAACGCCAACGACTCACAGAAAGAGCAGTTTGTGATCAGGTGGGACACGCCCCAATCCCCCGAACTTCCGGTCTACGTCCCCCCCGGCCAGAGTCGTATCATCGTCCCACCCAAACTTCCCGCCGGCATCGCCGCCACTTCGGTCGTGCTGTCGGGTGACGATGACGACTTCGACAATCGGGTTGTCTTTGCAAACCGGACACCCGAAACCCGGCTCGTCCTGTACTGCGGCTCGGAAAAGCCGGACGACACCACGGGAGCCCGCTTCTACCTCGATCGCCTGTTTTCCGCATCGAAACAAATTCAGATTGAGCTGCGGGAGCCCGACTCTGCCAATCTGGCCTCGGCTGATTCGCAACCGGCACTCGTCGTTTTGACCGACCCTGATCCCCAGACGAAGGGATTGATCAACCGGCATCTCAGCCAGGGTGGGACTGTACTGATCGTTTCACCGACGCCCGAGGGAATGCTGGGGTGTCTGGCGCTGTGCGGCCGAGACGATCTACTCGTGTCTGAAGCGAACGTTTCCAAGTATGCCATGCTGGGTGAGATTGATTTCGAGAACCCGCTCTTCGCCCCGTTCGCCGAAGCACAGTTCAGTGACTTCACCGGGATTCGCTTCTGGAAGCATCGCCAACTGAGAGGATTGAAGGAAGCGGCACCGAAGTCGGGCGACGACCGTCCGAGGGATACCGCGAACCGTGACCGGGTCCTCGCCCGTTTTGATGATGGAGATCCGGCGATCGTCGAGTTCCCGGCCCAGCAGGGGAAAGTGATTGTGTTTGCTGCGGGATGGCAGCCTGCCGACAGCCAGTTCGCTCGTTCGTCAAAATTTCCGATGCTCATGTTTCGATTACTCGAGCATTCGAGCGGAATCACTGCGCGGTCTGGAAATCAAATTGTGGGCAGTGCGCTGGCTTGGCCCAGCACATCACGTGCGGAGTCGGCCACGGGTGGGCGTGTCCAGCTTCCGGACGGAACCGAAATCGACTCGCTGCCGATGGAAGAACCATTCTCTCAGGCACCCACGCCGGGCCTGTACACACTCATCGTTCCAGGCCGGGCCGAACAGGTCGCCGTGAATCTTGCACCCGAGGAAAGCCGTACGTCCCCCCTGAATGTGGAACAACTGGAAGGGTTCGGACTGGCACTCAGCGGCCGTTCACCTTCCGAAGATCCCGCAGCGAGACGACAGCGCGAGCAGCAATTGCAACTGGTCGAGCTCGAGAACTCGCAGAAACTCTGGCAACGGGTGCTGCTGGCCGTGATCGTCCTGCTGCTGATCGAAACGCTCGCCAGTGGTTGGTCCCGCAGTCGAGCAGTTCAGGCGGGGGTCCATCCGTCACCGACGACATAACGACGTCAATAATCGCCCACTTTTCAGGAAATTTCGATTTCGCCGGGGAACCCATTCGATCGAATCCCGCTTACGGTTACCCGAACTCATTGTCCGACTGCGGATTACGGCAAAGCTCAGAATCGTTCACATCCGAGACTTCGTCCGCAGGAAAGGGAATTGGGCCGAGTTTTCCGATTCAGATGGGCCTGAGAATTGCAAGCATTGAACCGCCCGATCTCACGTCTCAGGGGGGTGCGACAGCGTTTGGCGACGATCTCCGGTTTGACTCTTGGTTGCTGCGATCTAGAATCAGCAACCGGCGCAGGGAAGCTGACCGAGGCTCAATTGTTCTGTCGAGGAGTCGCATATGTCCCTGCGTGTTTTGACGGCGTTGCCTGTTTTCAATGAAGAACGCCACGTCGTGGAAGTCCTTGCTGAGGTACGAAAGTACTCCAATGACATCCTGGTCGTCGACGACGGTTCTTCTGACAACACCCCTGAATTGCTGAAAACGATCGAAGGCGTGCACGTCATTCGGCATCAGCAGAATCAGGGCTACGGCGCCGCACTTCGAACCGCATTCACCTATGCCCTTGCCGGTCAATATGACGCGCTGGTCACGATCGATTGCGATGGCCAGCATCAACCGGTGCTGATTCCTGAACTCGCGGCGGCGTTATTTAATCAGCAGGACTGCCCCGCAGACATTGTTTCCGGCAGTCGATACCTCAAGGTTTTTGATGGCGCCAGCCAGCCGCCGATTGAACGCCGACGTATCAACATTCAGATTACGGAATGGCTGAATCATCAGTTCGGCCTGAATCTGACGGACGCCTTCTGCGGGTTCAAGGCGTATCGAGTCGATTGCCTGGCCCGATTCCGGATCACAGAACTGGGCTATGCGATGCCGCTGCAACTGTGGGTGCAGGCAGCCGCACAGAAGATGAAGATTGTGGAATTCGCCGTTCCGCTGGTCTATCTGGAAGAAGAACGATCCTTCGGTGGTTCTCTGGACATCGCTGCGAAGCGACTGGCCTACTACCAGGAAGTCCTCGACCGGGAAATGGACTCACTACAGCTGGCCAAGACGCCCAATTGCGAATCGACTCCCGCCTCGGGGCATCGACCACTGGCCTGCTGCGGCGGCTGATACGTCTGACTCAAATGTCCTTATCGAGCGGGCTCACCCGGATTGTTACCCGTTCGAGGAATCGGTTGCGATCCCCCTCCCGTCGCCTGGAGCGGATTGAACGAGCCGAGAAACTGTCTCCAGGCCTCATCCACTTCGGGGAACGGCACATATTTGACGGTGGGGTTGCTGACGTTGCCTGAAACGCGAATGGCAACCCAGTCTCCTCCCATGAACAGACTCTGCAGCATCCTGCGCGGACCACGCCCCGGCAAAGATCCAAAGTCGAGGGCCAGTCCGCCATCAAACCGAACATAGCCTCGCCCTCGCAGGCTCATCGCATCCCCCAGTAGATCGATCGACTGAAAGTCGAAACGACCGTTACTGACGGTGTATCGCAGGTCAGCCTGCGCAAATGCCGTTCTGTCCGGGACCCGTAGTTGAGGCATCTGGAACATCTGCACGAACAGGGGCAGTTCGTAAAGAGCCGCCGGGGCGATTCGCAGCTTTCCTTCCCCTTTCATCGTTTCCTGCGGATCAGTGCCGCGGCCGTACAGGAAGATCCAGCCATTCATCATCCCGGCCAGGCTGGCATTCCCCGTAAGGTATTGCTTCGCGTACTGCTCGAGCAAACCTTTGTCGAGTTCGATGTAGACCTTGTATCCCGGCTCGTCCTCTTCGAGATCGACTGCCGCGTCGACGAAGATGGTTCCGCCGATCGCTTTTCCACGGATGCGGTCCTGAGGTGCCGGAGGAATTTTGCCTCGCGGCAGCGCAAGTTTTGAGCCTGCCACGAACTCTTTACCGTGGTAGGCGAAGGGGCCGCGAACGTCCAGGACTTTGTACGCCCGACGGGCATCCTGGCGAAAGACCGACACCGAATTCAGATCCAGCTCGCCGTCCAGATCGGCCTGAACGCCGTCCCAACGACCTTTCAGATAAACGATCCCGCTAATGTCATCGACGCGCGTTCCCGTATTGATGGCACAACTCGAAAGTTCCGTCGTCAGATCCCACGTGGCACCAATTCCCTCCCCGCCACGAGGGGGCGAGAAGAACTCGACCGGCCCGGAGAACGAAAAATCACCCGTCGGACGCAGGACATCGTAGACCTTTTTAACGCCTGCCGGTAACGCATTCCGGAACGTTGCGTTGGGAATCAGATGATCTACAGTCAGATTATTGAACTTGAGCTGCCACGGTTTCTGATTCGCGAACCAGCCCATTCCCTGACCCGCGATTCGGGTTTCATCATGTTCGGTCTGGAAGTTCTTGATCTCCAGCTTCCCGGGCTCGGTGTTGAACGAGAACTCACCGTTCAGATTCTTGAGGGCCCACGGAAAACTGGCGATGTTGACTTCGCCATTGCGGACTTTCACTGTCGGAAGGATGACGACGCACTGACCGCCTGGTACCCACGAAACTTTGGTGGTCGCGTCGAAATAGCCCTGCGGCTGGAAGTCATCCCAAACCTTGCGAAGCTGCGCGGGAAGGGCCGCCTTCAGAGATCGATAAAAGGTGGCGTCTTTCGCGTCGATCCTCAGATCCAGCTTGCGTGCCCCGGGCCGGCAGTTGAAAGTTCCTTCGGCGGCCAGGGAGGCACCTTCGTGCATACCTGTGACCTGGGTGAAGACAACTTCGTCGCCATTCCATTTGAGATTTCCCTGTAACTGTGTCACCAGGACGGGGAATCCGCGAAAGTTCAAACTACCGTTGTAAATCCGGTCGATCAGTTCCGGTTTGTATTTCTGCCCGACCCCGGCTGCTTTCGTCAGCTTCAACGAAACGTCGTGACGCCCGGTGAGTTTAAGGGCCTCAATCGTCCGCTTGACGTCCGGGGGACAGGCGGCAATCGATTCATCATCGAGGGGCAGATTCTTGCTCTTCAGAATAATCTCGGCCTGATGTTCCGGCCCCGGGTTTTTGATCGTTCCGGTTACAACGACTGGTTGACCGGCGTATTTCCCCATCCCGTTGAACGTCACCAGATGATTCTGGCAATGGAGCTCTCCTTCGACATTGCGAACAGTCACGGGAAACCGTTTGTCCGTGATGGTGCCTCGGAACAGCCGTAGATCGAGATCGTGTTTCCACACACCACGTTCAAATGACAGATTCGCATCAATATCGCAAAACCCGGTGACCCCCAGCTTGTGGATAATCTCACGCAAATTCTCGGGAAGGCGCTGCTTAATCGTCTCGGTCAGTTCGACCCCCCGCAGCTTGATACATCCCTGTGTCGGCTTGCTGGGAATGATGTCGCCGTCGAACGACACCTGCATGCCGCCGTTGGATCCCTGAAAGTCACTCACAATAATCTGCCGGTTATCGACCAGAATTTTCCCACGCAGATCCTGCACCGGAACAGGCAGCAGTTCATTTTCGATCTGCCCGTTCTGAATTGCCGCGAGGACCCGGAACACAGGTGTTTCACCGGGCCTTTCCTGCGCGATGCGGAAGGTCAGATCACAATCAAAGTTCACTCCGAACTCGGGAGGAGTCGGACGGTCATCCGAGTCCGGATCGTTCGCTTCAGGATCGTCGTCGGGTGGAACGGCTCGCTGCCCCGTCTTCTGCTTTGCCTTCACGCCCGCGATCCAGTCGCTGGCCTTGTCGAGCTGACCTTCCAGCGCCGGCGAGATGTCGCTCAGTAAGTGCAGCAACGCGGAGTCGACGGGGACCTGCCAGGCTTCACGCGTGACACATTCCCATTTCGGCCCATCAAGATCGACTTCCACATCCAGTGCCAGCGGGCCGGATGGTTCAAGCAGCGTCGCAACCTGAACGGAAAGTCGACGGGCATCCCGGGGAGTCGCGGTGACGTTAAAATTCTGCAGCTTCAGACGCCGTGGATGTCGGTCAGTGAGCTGAATTTCGACATGAATCGTGCCGTGGACAACCTCAACATCGGGAAGTGGGGTTCCCGGTGTCGATTGATACTTCAGTTGCTGAAGATTCCACTCACCCGCTGGTAGCCGGATGACCCGCACCTTGGGATTGATCACTCGCAGACTCTGTACCACGACATCCTTGAGATCCGTGAGGGCGGTGGATTCCAGTGTCGCGATGACTTCGGGAATTTCGATACTCGGTCGTTCTTCATCATCTTCCGGCAGCTGAATCGTCACTCCATGCATATGGACCCGGCCGATCAGGTCCCACTGGGCCTTCGCGATATCCAGCTTCGCGTTGGGAAAAACAGACTGGAGCTGTGCCAACGACATCTGCCGCAAGCCTTCGTCGCTCTGCATGTACAGGCAATAGGCCGCACCGCCCCCCACAACTGCGATCAGCAGCACCAGGACGAACATCCATCTGAGGATTGCAAACACGACAGCGGAACTCGTTAGTTAAGCAGGACCTGACTTGAAGGACTCGAAGCATGCTGGGCTGCACGACTTCCCGCGAAAAGCCGTACCATTCCCACCGCCGCAAGGACGGACAACGGGAACTCTGCGGGGAGCCGGTACCGGAGCGAGCCGACAAACAACAAATGCAAAGCAGCAAAGTAAAGCACGGGTCCCGCCGTCAGAGTGATCAGGTAAGGATCATTCCGCGCCTGCCAGACACCGATCAAGGCGAAGATCATGAGCGGGGCGAACGACAGCCACGCCACCAGGTGGATTAATGGATGACGGAATTGAGGCGTATTCGGTGCGGGGCTCCAGTAACGACTCTGCTTGACCAGGGCCAGTGAGATGACGCGCGCGGGATTCTCGGCAGCGAACTTCCAGGCTCGGCGCCGGTATTCTCGATCCATCTCGTATTCGCTCATCGACTGAAGCAGCCGGTCCTGTTCGAAGAACTCCATATCGCTGTCCCCCGTGGCGGTGGGATTCAGTCCGTCATACAGACTGGGGCCGACCCAAAGCGTCGTCGGAATCCAGTGCCCCGTCAGGGCGGCATTCCGAACTGTCCACGGAAACAGTACTACTGCGAGTGACAGGCAGATGATTCCTGCAAGGATTGCCCGTTGCCCGAGGGGACTTCGGCCGGTCATCAATGTCAGCATCGCCAGTCCCGGTCCCACCAGAAGCCAGGTCGGCCTCATGTAGGTCGCCAGTCCCGCGAGCCCCCCGACAGCCACGGCATGTCCCACAGTCGGCGGATCAGAAGGAGCCGCCTGCTCGTACTTTCGCAAGAACCTGGCCGCGGCGATCAGGCTGGCCAGCATGGTGGCCGCGAACGCCGTTTCACTCAGGAACAGGACACTGAACAGCGCCATGGTGGGGGAGACCGCTGTGTAGATTGCTGCCAGCAACCCCACGGCATGGCCAGACAGTTCATAACCGAGCCAATAGGTCAAACCGCAAGCAAGAGTTCCCACCACCACGAGCAGCAGTCGTGCAGCGAACGGATTGTCTCCAAACACGAGACGAGGAAGGGCCAGAAGCGCAGGGAAGCCGGGCATGCGAAGCAGGCGTCGTGGCGGGTCGTAGATGGAATAAGCTTCGCCCGCAGCCACCTTACCCGCAAGCTCCCAATAGCCTTCTGCATCCCCGGAGATCAGGCACAATCGTCCCGGTGTTTTTGAGACTTCGTATTGAACGGCCAATGCCAATCCAAGACGCAATCCGAAAGCCACGAATAGCGTCAAGAACAACCAGCGATGCCACCCTGCCGCCCATGCCATGACGGTCAATCCCCCCGGAAACCTGATTAGGGGGCGGATGGTAGGGCGAACTGGCAAAATGGGTCAAGATGGATTCCGGACACTCTGGTGCCGCACCTCGATCAACTGATACTGTCCGACCCGGGGGGAGGAAAGTCGTTGCAGATTCTCATCGAAGAGCTGACCGGTTAGCCCGTACTCCGGAATCATTTTGCAGAAGCGTTCGGCCCGCATCCGACCTCCATCGACGAACCAGGCGACACCATCCTGCGTCAGCATGCGGCGCGTCAGTTCGAGGAGCGGTTCGTGATGGCGGTCCTCGTAAAGCAGTTCGCAGCCCCAAAGGATGGGGAACTGTCGTGCGGGAGGCGTTCTCCAATCCAGTACCAGACCACTCGCTTTCGTGTAGCCGCTTTTGCGAGCATTGTACATCGCCAGTTCGACCGCTTTGGGCTCATAGTCGCTGATCGTCACGCGCAAGCCACGAGCCAGTCCCGCCAGACCCACGATGCCGATTCCGGCCCCGATCTCCAGGACTTCGGCATTCTCTGGCCAGTCCGACTTCAGGATCGTGGCGACCATCTTCAATGCCGAAGGCCACAGGTAGGCCCAGTACGGCATGTACTCATCCCGATCAAACGCCGCATGAACATCGGGATCTTCGAGAAAGAGGTCCGGGGCGGCGGGCTGGGTCAGTCGGAAGACTTGACCTTCGATGGTCCATTCCCGTTCTGTCCAGCCTCCGGGAATGCGGGGTAACTCTTCGGGTTGATTGACGATCGCCGGAGGCAGTTCGCGAATTTCACGCATGTCCGCAGTGGACGGTACAGATTCGGGCATTGGATCCAAACAGCTCAAGGAAGTAGGAACCAGCCACGTCAACGGCCTTGCGCGCTGTGGCTGGCCCTTCAACTTAGTTGCGCGAGACGCACCACCACAAGCTTGGGAGCGTCAATCCGGACTGCAACGTGTCACGTCGTACTCGCATCACACCGACGGGAGAAAGCGGCCGCGCGGTTCGGAATGACCTCTACGCAAGCAGGACTCCAGCAATCCCCCTTAGTGAGGATCCACCACCGGGATGGCAGCCGTCATCTCTGGAACTGGTTCCATGGCGTGCGCGGGATCGGCCTGCGGGATCAACGGCGGAGCGTTTCCTGGCAGCGGAAGCTGCGTCGTCGACATGTCGGGGACCGGCATCTGAGGCATCGCGTTCGGATCGCTTGTGACAACCGGGGGCAGGAAGACCTCATTCGACTGGCCCGAGACAACGGTCGTCGCAGGGACACCCGGAAATCCGGGGGAATCAAAGTTGGGAAGCGGATAAGCGGCGATGACCTGACCATCCTGCTGACCCCGACCACGGCGTCGCGATCGAGACCGTTGAGATTGATCGCCATCTTCATAGGTGAGGGCCTGGACATCGCCGGTGAACGGATCGTTGGCCACCATCGACGGTGACGACGTCATGACAGGACCACCCGCCATCATGGTGGAATCCAGTGAATTCTGCATCATGGCTGATCGGCGAGCGCTGCGCTGCGAGGGCGTCGATCCGGTCAGGGTCGCCAGACGGGACTTCACTTCTGGCTGGTCCCACTTCGCAGCGAGAGAACGTTGATAGTAAGCCGCAGCCAGGTCCGGTCGGCCGGATTCCTGGTAAATCTGTCCCAGATGGGCCAATGCCGTGGGGTGGGTTGGCTGAGCACGCAAAGCGTTGCGGAGTGACTGTTCCGCACCGGTGACGTTACCCGATTCCCGCTGCAGAAAGGCCAGTTCAAGATTGGATTCAGCGACATACGGCTGGGTTTCAGCCCACCCGGCGACCAGATCCTGAGCTTCGTCAACCCGTCCCTGATTGTTCAGGACTTGAGCCAGCGAGTGATAGGTGGGCTGGTGCATCGCATCAATTGTCAGGTTATGACGCATGATCTTTTCAGCCCCGCCAATGTCTCCCTGCTTCTGCAGCGCCATGGCAAGGTTGTATCTGTAGTCAGGATTGTAGGGATCATCGGCGACGGCTCGTGCGAATCGCTGCCGTGCCTCGGCATAATTCCCACGGTTGTAGTGCTTCATCCCCGAACGGTTCTGGGTGTAACCGCTAGTGGCATGGCAACCTGCCGTAGCCAGAATCAGGCCGAGCAAGATAGAGCGAGACAAGCCGGTCGGCGAAAAAAAGCCGTCCTTAGACATGATTCCGCAGCTCCTGATATTCGGGAGATTAATCGTCACAGGCTCCCACTGAAGGTTTATTCAGGGAGTGGAGTGACGTTGTCGTCGAGATTTGAATAGGGGGAATGGAGGGGGGCAACATAGTTCAGATGTTCAAGTGCGACAAGATAACTTTTGCCGAACTCCCGTTTCCCGGTGATTATCTCGCGAATTGCAGGCTGCGCGTTTGATGTGCGGTCAAATCTGCCGGTGGGCCACTCGTCCGGTGATAACTTGAGATGGATGAAGAGCCTGGTGAACGCAAGACGTCCGTTGCGACGTGGCAAGTCAGGACGAGCAGGAATGCGGGGCTGACACCCTGAGATGGATCAGGAAACCACGGGCAGGGACGGTCTCGTACGTCGAACCGTCCCTGCCAATTCAGGTTGTCATTGCTCTTCCGATCGAATTGAGGGCTGGCGATGAGCCAGCTTTTCCGCTGACGAACCGCTCAACCGCCAGAATAGACCGGGATGCACAACATATTCACAGATGGTGGAGGTAATCAGCCCGCCGAGAATAACGGTGGCGACCGGATAGAGAATTTCCTTGCCCGGTTGCTGACCACCCAGGACCAGCGGAACCAGCCCGATCCCCGCCGTGAGCGCCGTCATCAGCACCGGCGCCAGCCGTTCGAGGCTTCCTCGCACAATCATCGCTTCGGTAAATCCTTCTCCTTCTTCCCGCATGAGATGCACATAGTGAGAAACGAGCAGAATGCCGTTACGCGCCGCGATCCCCCCCAGCGAGATGAAGCCGACCAGACTCGCCACCGTCAACGTCTGACCGGTCATCCACAACCCCCATGCTCCCCCCACAAACGCGATGGGCAGCGCAAACATGATCTGCAGGACGATCTTGGTCGAAGGGAACAAGGTGTAGAGGACAAGGAACACCCCCACCAGCGACACGATACTCATGATGGCGATCTGCTGTGTGGCTTCCTGTTGCGCTTCGAACTGGCCGCCGTATTCGACGAAATAACCTTCCGGCATGTCGATCCCGGAAATGACTCGACGAATGTCGGCCACCACGCTGCCAAGATCTCGACCCGCAGCGTTCGCGCGAATGGCGATTCGACGCCGCGTCCGTTCATGATTGATCGTGTTGGGACCACCTGCCTCGTAGATTTTGGCCACCGCCGAGAGAGGAATCCGTCCGCCGGTCGGCAGGACCAGAGTCAGTCGTTCAATCGCGTCCAGGTCCGTTCGGGAAACATCATTCAGCCGGACGAGCAGATCGAAGGTGCGCTGACCATCCAGGATGGACGAGACCACTCGGCCGTTCATCGCCGTTTCGATGAACTCATTCACCTGTCCGACGGAAAGACCGTAAAGCGCCAGTTGCTCCCGCTTCAGTTCAATCCGCAGTTGAGGAATCAACTGCTGCGCTTCCACCACAGGGGGCAACAGTCCCGGGACATCGGCGAGTGCCACCTTAATCTGTTCTGCCTTCTGCCTGAGCACATCCAGATCGTCGCCGAAGATCTTGATGGCGATCTGTGCGGTCACCCCGGACAGCATGTGACTGATCATGTGTGCCAGAGGTTGTTCGACTTCGTACTCGATCCCGGGGATCTCGTCGAGTTCCTTGCGGAGCGTGTCGAGAGCCTGGGCACGGGAGAGACCACTGTCCGGATTCATCGAGACGATGTACTCGGTCACGTTCACTCCTTCAGCATGTTCATCCATTTCCGCACGGCCGCTGCGACGGACGAAACCCGTTACCAAGCCACGCGGATTCTTCTCTTCCGATCGCAGATGCTGGGCCAGGGCCGCATCCACCATCGTGCTGGCCCGGTTGGATGCTTCGAGCGATGAACCAGGTGGCAATACGAAGTTGATCTGGGCGGCCCCCTCATCAAACGCGGGAAGAAAATCGGTTCCAAGGCGGAAGACCAGCACGATACTTGCCGCGATGGCGGTGGTTACGACGGCGAGAATCGTCGTCAAGCCGGAACGTGACAGACTTGTCTTGATAACGGGTGTGACCATCCGTTTCAGGAATCGTAACAGCGGGCTGTCGACCTCATGATCTGAGTGCCCGTTGGCCTTTGGCGCCAGCAGCAAACTTCCCAGCACGGGCGTGACCGTCAGAGACACCAGCAGCGACGCCAGAATGGAAACAATGTAAGCAAGACCCAGTGGCGTGAAGAGCCGGCCTTCGATCCCTGACAGTGCAAACAGCGGGATGAAGACCAGGATCACCAGCATCGTGCCGAAAACGATCGAACTGCGGATCTCGAGACTCGCGTGATACACCACCTCCAGCACAGGCTTGGGCTGAGAAAGCCGTGCGTTCTCGTTCAGCCGGCGAAAGACATTCTCGATATCCACGATCGCATCGTCGACCAGTTCGCCCATTGCGACGGCGAGTCCCCCGAGCGTCATCACGTTGATCGAGACGCCAAACCAGTAGAAGACAAGTCCCGTAATCACAATCGAAAGTGGAATCGCGGTCAGGGTGATAAAGGTGGTACGAAAGTTCATCAGGAACAGAAACAGAATGATCAGGACCAGGATGGCACCGTCACGCAGGGCTTCCAGCACGTTGTGAATGCCCCGATCGATGAACTCACGCTGCTGATAGAGCTCGGTGACCAGTTCCACGTCTTTGGGCAGCGATCCGCGCAGGCTCTCAAAGGTTTTTGTGATTTCTTCCGTCAGTTGTCGCGTATCTGCCGTGGGCTGTTTGCCAATCGTGAGCACCACAGCAGGGTGTCCATTCACCGACGCATCGCCTCGTTTCAGTTGAGGCCGCTCTTCGACATCGGCCACATCCCGCAACAAAATCGGTCGCTCGCTGGAACTTCGAATCACCGACAGTTCCAGATCGTCTTTTGTTTTGACCCGGCCCAGTCCCCGTACCAGGTACTCCATTGAACCCCGTTCCAGGTAACCCCCGGTTGCATTCTGATTCGACTCGCCCAGAGCCAGCTCGACTTCTGTCAGCGTGACGTTCCTCGCCGCCAGTCGAACCGGATCGACCAGCACCTGAAACTGCTTGCGCCCACCCCCCATCGGAATGACTTGCGAGACTCCGGGAATGGTCAGTAACCGTGGCCGAACCACCCACTCGGCGAACGTGCGGATCTGCATGGGTGGTGTTGTGCCATCCCGGCTGTACAGTCCCACCATCACGATCTGACCCATGATCGAACTGATCGGGGCCAGTTCCGGTTTCACACCGGCGGGCATGCGATTCAGTACGGTCGCGATGCGTTCGTTGACGATCTGCCGCGCCAGATAGACATCGGAGTTCCAGCCGAACTCGACATAGATCACCGACAACCCGATCCCGGACGAGCTCCGGACGGTCTGAACTCCCGTAGAGCCGTTCAACGCGGTCTCCAGCGGCAGTGTGACCAGTGTCTCAACTTCTTCGGGAGCCAGTCCGGGACACTCGGTCATGACGACCACTCTCGGTCTGGTCAAACTCGGAAAAATATCGATCGGAAGATTGGCCATCGTCAGTGCCCCCAGCACCAGCGTGACCAGCGAAAGGCAGATGATCAGCAGGCGATTGTGAAGGGCAAATCGAATCAGTGCGTTCATAACAAGTCTTCTCCGATTCACACGTGCGAGCACGGGGGCGGCAGCGAGTGAGTGAGTAGGATTTTTGTGCGATCGTCCGCGTCCCGGACTGATGGGTCAGAAGTCGTGCGTGAGACCTCGTGTCGCTGCCTCAATGATCAGCCAGAGCGCGCAGCCTCCCCGACTGACATCTGACAAGCCTCGTTCACAGGTCGTGTCAGTGACTGTGACCTTCGTGACTATGGCCTTCGTGCCCGTGTCCCTGGCTGGAACCTTGCTGTGACTTTTTGAATGCCAGATCCAGTTGGTAGGCCTGATTCAACGCGACCACATCACCGGGAAACAGAGCTCGATCGTTCGCCAGGACTGCGTCGCGTGAGTCGAGAGATTCCACATGAACGGCAACGCGTTCCAGCAGGCTGCCATTCGCCCGGAACACGTAAGCTTCGGCCCCTTCGCGCACGACGGCATCCGCAGGGAGCACGATCCGTCGACTCAGTTGCTGTACCGGAACGAAAAGCTGGGCTTTCTGACCCGGCCGGAAACGCCATGAGCGATAGGCCAATCCATTCGCTCCTGTGCTATCCCGCAGGATCTCATTATCCAGCGGGAGATAAAATCGGATGGTATTCGTGTCGGGATTGATCACGCTGTCCGCGTACAGAATCGAGAGATTGTCCCGGATGAGGGGTTCATCGCTCGACGTTTCGAAGGTCGCTTTGACGGGCCAGCCCTGCTCGATGGCGCGCGCGATCAGGTGAGCTTCCCGCTCGAAGGCCCGTCCTGCCAGCAAGAGATGGGAATGACGCGACAGCAGGCAGACCTCGCCCCCCTGCTGCACAAGCTGACCGAGGTAGGTATTCAGCGATTCAACCGTGTAAACCGATCCATGTTCGTGTTTCGCATGCGGCACCCCCTTGTCATTGTCGCTGCTGCTTCCCTCTTTCCCCTCTATCCCTTCCTCTGCTGCATCGGCGGGTTCAACATCGTCACCCGGCAGGTCGCCGGCAGGTGCCCTGATGGTGACGCTGCGAATCAGGGTTTTGGTCGAGATGATCTCGTCGATCTGCGAGGAAGTCAGTCCCCTCACCAACAGCTCCTGGGTCTGGACCAGCCGTTGCGATTCGAGTCGGGTCAGTTCGTACTCTTTTTCCAGGCGGCGCATGATCGGGGTGGCACCCGAATCGACCGTGGGAATCAGCCGTTCGAGCTGCAGTTTGACGAGTGCAATTTCCTGGATGGTCCGTAGCAGCGTCGATTCCGCCGTTGCGAGCAGATCGCCTGTCGGCTGAATATCGACGAGGGGATCTCCTGCCCGGACAGTTTGACCGGGGAACGCATGAATCTTGAGAACAACTCCCTGGATCGTAGATGGGACCGCGTACTTGCTGTGTCCCGGCTCTTCGATCACTTCAGCGGGAACGTTGACCGACCGCCACCAGTCCGTCATTTCGACCTTACCCAGCTTCAGCCCCAGGTTCTGTCGGGCACGATCACTCAGCATTAAGCCTTTCGCGGCCGCGTGCTGATGCGCGTCTGATTCGTGATTCGCGTCTTCCCCGGAAGAACCCTTCGACGCCTGCAGCAGCCGAACGCGGATCCATTCCTGCACATCCCTGTTGAGAAGCGCCATCCCTCCCAGACCTGCCAGCAGGACCAACCCAATCAGCCAGGACAGACTTCGTCCATGTCGTTTCATCATTTGATAGAGACCTCTCATAGACAACTCGATCAGCGCAGCAAGTCGGGATCCTGAGGAACTCATGCTGCTGCGCGTCTCGTTTCATGGTGCGTTTGACCTGCCTCTCACGCGGGGCAGGGGACTCATCCCTGGTCACGCCGCCTGGAGAACCGGGCGACTGTGTCCTTTCACAACTGTCTGAAATTGGCATCGAAAATCGGCATGTGCCGCAAGCTGATCGCCCCCTAGCGGAATTCCCTTCTCATTGCGACACGGTTCGTGACACGATCGCGGAAGGAAGGCCGAGCAAATCACCAGCGAGCTTGATCGTGCCGGGGCGATGTTCCTGCTGAGTCACACTGTCGATTCGGGACACGGATTCAGAGGACACTTGGCCTGTTAGATGCGATAAATGCACAGCACAGACCGCTCTGGGCCCAACGCCTGGGGAGAATCCCCCTGTGTCAGAGCCGTTACGGCCAGCATGCAGTGAGATGTCAAAAAGTTCAGGCTGCTACAAAGAGGTCCACTCAGCAGGACAGTCTGACTGGCGAGTTCCGCCAGATCGAAGCGATCGGCTGTGACGTAAAAAAGATGTGTTCCGACACAGACGTGGTGCTGATGGGGGACTGGCTGCGGGGCTGGTGAACCCGATTTCTCGCGGGAGGTATTCCCGTGGTGGGGGCAGGGACAGGCAGTCTTCTTTGCCACTTGTCCCGCAGGTTTTGCCTGCTGGCTCGCCTGAGTTTCGCTGCCACATACCGTCGCACAGATCCCCACTCCGCAACAGGCGAACTGCTGCGAGAGGAAGCTGAGGACGAAAAAGGCAGCAACAAAGCGATCCACAATCTTTCCTTTAATAACCTCTGCAAGTGTGCACGACAGGCCCGATCACTGTCAACAGCGATCGTTTCAGCGTCGACGATCCCGCTTCGGGTGCGACAATTCCACCGAGTCCTGATTTCGCAGGCATCCTCCTAAGTTTGGACGAGGATTCGCGACTGCAGCCTCAGCTTAACAGGTTGAGCACCTCGGAATTGCCTTCCGGGAAATTGAGTAGCCGAAGGTCATCGAGTGTTTCCCACCGAAAACCCTGGTGCTGGGCCCGTGCATCGACCAGACCCACAGGATGGCACAGCACGAAGTAGAGCTCGACGCGTCCATGGGGGTACTCGAACTGGCGTCGCTGGAGCAGTCGTTCGGGGATTACGACAAGACCGCTCTCTTCAAAACATTCGCGCACTGCACATTCAATGGGAGACTCATCCTCCTCACACTTGCCGCCCGGGAACTCCGCGTAGCCTTCCAGCACGGATCCGGGTCCCCGGATCCCCACCAGGTACCGGGAATGATGTTCGACGACGGCAATCCCGATTCGTTTATCAGTAGTCATCGGACGGGAATTTCAACGGAGGAGAACGGATTCACGGTAGGAGCGGTCGGGGCTGCAGGCGGGCCTCGCCGGGCCAGACACTGGACTAGACGGAAGTGCCGTTGAACAGGGACTCGATAACGTCCCCCCGATTGAGCAAGACACGCCGGCCCAGACGATCTTCCACTTCGACCTCTGCGGGCAGCCCCAGTAAATGATACACCGTAGCACCGACATCGTCTGGAGAAAATCCGCGTGTTGCCGGATAAGAACCCGTCACGTCCGATCGGCCAATGACCTGTCCCCCTTGAACACCGGCGCCGGCAAACAGACCAAAAAAGCAGGGGCCCCAATGATCTCGCCCCGCGTCTTTGTTGATCTTGGGGGTCCGACCGAATTCCCCCAGCATCATCACCAGCGTCTCCTGCAACATGCCTCGCGACTCGAGGTCGTCCAGCAGTGCCGAGACACATTGATCGAGCGCCGGCAGCATTCGCTGTTTCAGAGTCGGGAAGATCCCCCCGTGATGGTCCCAGTTCTGAACACGGCCCATATTGACCTGCACGATCGGGACACCGGCCTCGACAAGTCGTCGTGCGGCCAGCAGCGACTGCCCCTGTGTCGTCCGGCCATAAGCATCACGAACCCCGTCGCTTTCGCGGTGGAGTTCAAACGCCTGACCGAGCCGGCTGGAGGTCAGCAGGTTCAGCGCCAGTTGCTGGTCCTTCTGCAGCCGCAGCGACTGAGCGACCTCTGCAAACTGTTCCTGCTTGCGGTTCAGTTCTTCCAGCAGGAGTTTGCGCTGGCCCAGATGATTCACGTCCATTCCCTGAACGAGCGTGAGCGCATCGACCCGGAAATCGGGTTTGTTCGGATCCCCGGTGATCTGCCACGGATCATAGCTTTGACCGAGAAAGCCGGCATGCTGACCGGGCCAGGTTAAGGGGCCTTCCCGCAGAAATGTCGGCAGGTTCACGCCCGAAGGAAGACCGTCATCACGACGACGCAGAAAGGAAAGCGCGGACGAATAGCAGGGCCAGTCATCGCGTGACGCCACTTTGTCGAAGAATCCGCCCGGCTGCTTCTGGCCGGTCAGCACGTGATGCGTGGACATCAGATGATTGTTGTCTTCATGTGATAATGTCCGGATGACGGCATACTTCCCGGCACGGGCGGCCAGTAACGGCAGGTGTTCGCAGATGGAATAACCGGGGACCGTTGTGGCAATCGGCCGGAATTCACCCCGGATCTCGGCTGGGGCGTCCGGCTTCATGTCGAACGTATCGTGATGACTGCATGCCCCGGTGAGAAACACGATGATGATGGACTTGGGTGATCGACCAGCCTCGGTCTGCGAAGCGGGAGCCGCCTGAGCTCGACGTCCCAGAACGGACGTCAAACCGACTCCCAGCAAGCCCGAATAACCAGCCTGAATCAGCTCTCGTCGTGTCACACCGGCACGATGTTGGTGGTTTTGCACGCGGTAGTTCCTCTGGCGGCCCAGAAACATGAGATCGCTGCATGCTACAAAATATCGACCCGAATCACCAAAGCGGATGACGTTTCGCGGGAGCTGGCCGAATTCCGTTCAGACAGTACAGATGGTTGCGGCGTCTTGAGCCGCGTGATATTTCTGCTGCTTCATATATCCCCCCACAAATCCTACCGGCCATCTGAACAGGATGGTCTGTGCTCTATGACAGGGTTGCGTTTATGGCAGGTCTCGATCATGGCTCGATGCACCCGAAAGAAGTCGAAGATCCGGCCATTGCCGCGCGGAACGCGCGTTATGGAATGGTGTTGTTCCTGCTTTATCTGGCCATCTATGGAGGATTTGTCGGACTCAACGCGTTCCGCCCCGACCTGATGGACTGGACCCCTGCATGGGGACTCAATCTGGCCATCCTGTATGGTCTGGCTCTGATTGTGATCGCGATGATCCTGGCTCTCGCCTACTGCTGGCTCTGTCGCGCCAGGCCCACCAACGGCTGAAACGGTCTGCTCGACCTTCTCCGTTGCTGCTTCTGTTCTGCTTTAACACCCGCGCTGACGAGCGTCGTTCCTCTGCGAAAGCCCGTTCATGATTCACAATCCGTCCTTCCTGTCGGTCGTCGTCTTCGGGATCTTTGTCGCCGTCACGTTGGGATTAAGCTTTTACTTCGCTGCAAAGACGAAATCGGCCGCGGGTTACTTCGCCGCAGGAGGCCAGATTCACTGGTTCGTGAACGGGATCGCGTTTGCCGGTGACTACCTGTCGGCGGCGTCTTTTCTGGGGATTTGCGGGACAATCGCCTTCTTCGGGTACGACGGGTTTCTCTACTCGATTGGCTTTCTGGCTGGATGGGCCGTGGCGCTCTTTGTCGTCGCCGAACCCCTGAAGCGGCTGGGGAAATATACTTTCGCCGACGCACTGAACAGTCAGTATCAGTCCCGTGGAATCACTCTGGCGGCAGGCATCAGTACGCTCGTTGTCAGCATCTTCTATCTGATTCCCCAGATGGTCGGGGCGGGCTCACTGATCAAGCCGCTGCTGGGATTCCCGCACGAAGTGGGCGTCGTCATGGTCGGGATCGTCGTGGTACTGATCGTCGCTACGGCCGGTATGGTCAGCACGACCTACGTGCAGTTCATCAAGGGTTCGCTGCTGGTTCTGTTCAGTGGCATCCTGACCGTCATGATTCTGAACCGCGGCTTGAAAGTCGACAACAGCGAGGCCGCGAACTCGCCACAGACCATGGTCATTCAGGCGGATGGCACAAAGCGGGTGAACGGACTTCCTCATGGAGTGAAAGAAGGTCAGGCGGACCTGCGACCGGTCGGGCACATCAGCAAGCTTCCCGACGGGAAAATGGAAACCGGCCCGCTGAATCCCATCTCATACCTTGCCACGCTTCAGCACAGCGAAGTGGTGCTCTGGCCAAAGAAAGAATCCACATCGGAAAACGGTGACAAGACGATCACTTGGTCGCCCCAGCCGACACCCGGTGCCAAAGTGTTGCGACCGGGGAACAGCCCGTTGTTCAAAGGTCTGCAGAAAGACGAACTGTTCGCCCGACTCGACTTTATCTCGCTGATGCTGGCCCTCTTCTGCGGCACCGCTTCGCTGCCGCATATTCTGATTCGCTACTACACCGTCAAGAATCAGGCAGCCGCAAGACTGAGCACCGTGGTCGGGATCGGCACCATCGGCATCTTTTATGTCCTGACCTTGTTCCTGGGTCTGGGAGCCATGACCAGCGGGACACTCGACCTGACGGATTCCAACATGGCAGCCCCTTTGCTGGCCAAGAGCTTTGGAGAAACTCTCTTCGCCGTCATCTCGGCCATTGCCTTTACGACCGTGCTGGGAACGGTCAGCGGCCTGATCGTCGCCGCGAGCGGGGCAGTTGTTCATGATCTGTTGTCGAGTGTCCTGCAATGGGACATGCGCGATCATGACAAAGTTCGAATCGGAAAACTGGCTGCGGTCATCGTGGGAATCATCGCGATCGTCCTCGGGATCCTGTTCAAGGATATGAACGCGGGCTTCCTGGTCGGATGGGCGTTCAGTGTGGCCGCGTCCGCGAATCTCCCTTCGCTGGTGATGTTGCTGTTCTGGTCCCGCACCACCAAGCAGGGGATTACCGCAGCGATCTTTGTCGGGCTATTGAGCTCCCTGGGATGGATTCTTCTGAGTGCCGATACCTTCCAGAAGGTCTATGGATACACGGCCGAACAGTCCGCCGCCCTGGCCCGCGTCCCGTTCAGTCAGCCAGGTATCGTCACCATTCCTCTTGGCTTCCTGACACTGATTGTCGTGTCGCTGATAACGAGTGGAAAGCGGAACAATCAGGCGGACGCCGCGTAGGACTTCGTTAAGAATGAGAATTCGCCGTCACAGTAGGAACGTCCCCGGTCATGCAGTGCCATGTCCCGCATCAGAAACAAGAAGAGACAGCGACTCCGGGGACTCCGAAGCAGTGGCGTGTAATGCCGGAATCAACGGGTGGCAATCC
>NZ_DASWWZ010000235.1:0-7249 GCF_036405755.1 Schlesneria sp. | reverse complement strand
TGCCATCGCACAAGCCTTGATTCGTAAGCCCGCGATCCTGCTGCTCGATGAACCCACATCGAATCTCGATCTTCGTCGGCAATTCGAAGTCAGTTCCCTGATCCGACAGATCACGAAATCGCGAAGCCTGGTCACCGTCATTTCCATGCACGATCTGAATCTGGCGGCCCGCTATGCAGACTGGATCGCAGTATTAAAAGTGGGGGAGGTATATGCGATGGGAACTCCTGCCGAAGTTCTGACCGCTGAAATGATGGCCGAAGTCTACGATGTCGAGGCAATCGTCAGCCGTGATGGCTCAGGCGTTCCTTCGATTTATGTTTCAGGAGCGGGAACGAATCTCGTGAGAGATCCCGGGGCTCGATTCTGAAATCGACATGGTGTGGACGTGCTGACTTCGAAAAGTCAGCCGTTTCGATCATCCTTTGACACCACCGCGCGTGGCGATTTTTTGCTCAAATCAAATTGGTACAAGAGACGCCAAAGATCAATATGCTTTCGGTGGCGCATACGGCTGGTACGCCATGACCTCTTGTGTCTGCTCGGGGCGATAGTAGTTATTCATCTGCATCCACAGGTTCTCGTCGACGGACTCTGGTTCTTCCGGACGGCGTACTGCTCGCAGCATCAAGCGCCAACCTTCTGCATGTGCGGGCGCGTCCCGATGAAACGAGCCGAATCCCATTTTGACGAGTTCGCCCGGCCGCAATTGGCTGCGAACAACTTCACCCTCAGCGATCATTCGTTCGATTGCCAGATTGTAAAGCACCTGCTGCGGATGGCCTGACGGATAGTCCGGCAGGTCGACCTCGCCCGTGACGTATTCCGTCAGTGAGACATCGCCAAAGACGCAAATGATCGTTTCCAGTTTGCGAACACGTTGATCGCAATTCTGATAATCGGGGCCACTCCCATCGGGACGACCGGGAACCATATCGGAATGCCAGCCTAGCAATTGATGCAGGGGGTACCAGCCTTTGCGAAGCCAGGCGAGCTTGGATCGAATCGTCAAATGCGGATCGTCGCGCCACGATTGGGGCAACAGTTCGACGAAAGATTTCGTCGCAGGGCCGCCGAGCCGCAACGCGGTTTCACGAGAGGCCTGATAAAGATTGCGTTCTTCAGCGATGATTTGCTGTGGCACCTCCGGAGCCAACGCAATGGTTTCAAATCGAGACTGAAAAATCATAGCACCTCTCACAAGTTCGTCGCGTTGCGGATGCCATTGACAAGGGGACGATTATCGCCACGCGTGGCGCGGATCCAGAAATGAAAACCGCTCGTCTTTGCCACGGCGTGCCGATGAAATGAACCCCAGCGGTAGCGGTACATCGTGTTGGCCGGGACCTGATGGATTGTCAGCCGCTGATCACCGATCGCTGCTTCAAGTCGCGTATGCCGAAGTCGGATCTCATCCATTCCCAGCGGTCCACTGTCGCATTCTGCCGCTGCAACAGCTCCCTCCAGAAACTCAATGTGAGTTTTACCGAAGCAGCATGCAATATGCTCTGCATTGCGATTAAGGTTCGACTCTCCTGGTACGCCATCCGTTCTTCCAGGAAACGGTTCATGGCACCAGAGCATCTGCCCCTGTCGAAATCCGGAGGGGAGCCAGACGAGCGTCGAATCGATGACGAGGTGCCCGGCTTTCCACTCGTCGGGGAGCGAATCAAGAAACGCTCTTGCCACTTGGCCTGATGTCTTCCGGGCGAACTGAAGACCAGCAGCAAAGAGTGGTGTCTCTCCGCGCAGGTCGTTACCCGTACACGGGAATTCCTTCATGCGAACGACCACCTCGTTCTTGCGTTGCCCATCGACAGTAGCCATTCGTCAACTTCCTCGCGCTCTCTCAACGCTTGCATCGTGTGCCTGGTTCTGTTTCCGCCCGCACAGGGGTGATCATTTGCTGCTCGAAGTGATTCGAGGGGAGCGCAAGCGGTCCCGGTAAGGATCGGTCTCCATCGGGCCGGTGAAGCCAGTTCGTTTCGAATTCTACCACTCCTCTCGGTATCATTCGACGATCTGCCATTCGATGATAACCGTCGCTTCTCGCAGGACCACGATTTGAGTAAGCCATCTCTGAGAATGAGGGCCAATTCAGTGACACCCGGCATGACGCCTGACTTGCTTGCCCCGACTACAACCATTCGTCTCCCAAGTTCCGTCCGCCTGGAAGCGTGCAACTGTGTTTTCTTCCGATCGCCCGTCCGTGATGCTGTTTCGTTTTTCTCTGTACGGATTCCTCAAAAACCAGACCTATTTTGAGCCGTTCCTCATTCTGTTCTTTCTGGAACAGGAGCTGAACTTTTTCGAGATCGGAGTCGCGATGGGGGTGGGAGCGGCTGTCTCCAACCTGCTTGAGATTCCCACGGGGGCGGCTGCTGATTTGTACGGTCGCCGCCGCTGCATGGTTGCCTCGTTTGTGATCTACATCCTGTCGTTCCTGATTCTGGCGACAGGCACAGCCTATTGGCAGCTTCTGGTTGGAGTGGCCTTGGTGGGAAGCGCCGACGCTTTTCGGGGTGGCATCCATAAGGCGATGATTCTCGATTGGCTACGTGCACAAGGGCGTGAGAATGAGCGTACCAGGATCTACGGGTATACGCGCTCCTGGTCGAAGATGGGGTCTGCGGTATCGGTGCTGATCGGGGCCGCACTCGTTTTTATGACGTCCAACTATCGCCTGATTATCGGTTTTGCGATCATCCCGTATGTCTTGAACCTCATCAATCTGGCGACCTACCCGGCATATCTTGACGCGGTGCCCAGGCAAAAACTCTCTCTGACGGCAGTGCTACGGCATATGTATCAGGTGTCCCGCGAATCCCTGAACCATCCGATGTTGCGCCGACTGACTTGGGAAACGATCGGTTTTCAGGGAGTGTACGAGGCTGTGAAGGACTATCTGCAACCGGTGCTGAAAGTGGCTGCCCTGTCCTCGCCATTGTTTCTGGAACTTGGCGACAAGCAACGGTCCGCGCTGCTGGTCGGTCTGGTTTATTTTGTGCTGCATCTGTTGGCGAGCGCCTCTTCCCGACACGCACACAGCCTTTCCCAATGGTGTGGAAGTGACGAACGTGCCTCGTATCGCGTCTGGCAAATCGTCGCGCTGGGTTACGTCGCCCTCTTGCCGGCGCTCTATTTCAAGACCTCTTCAATCGTGATCCCGATTTTCATTCTGCTCGCCTGCGCACAAAATGTGTGGCGACCGATCCTGATCAGTCGATTTGACGCTCATTCCGACCCAAGCGTCGGTGCAACGCTTCTGTCGATTGAATCGCAGGCCGCTTCGCTGGCGACTCTGATTCTGGCGCCTCTGCTCGGGTATGTCATCGACTTGGCAACGTCGTTGGAAGGTGGAACAACTGAACGCAGCTTCTGGCCAATCGCAGTCATTGGAGCTGTCCCCGCAATTCTCTTTTCGATCGACACGACGACGCGACGTACTTCCACTTCACACTCGGGCGATCATTGACCCGGGTGTGAAGCAAAAGTTCGAGCTGCCTACATCCTCTGTTGGCCAAACCTTTCGAAACCGCCTCGTCGACTTTCCATTCGAGAGATGTCTGTTTTCGGGATTGCAGTCGTTCAATCCCGGAAGGAATCTCGGAGAGCAGTCATTTCTTCAGCGAGTTGACGACCTTCTTCAGGCCGGCAAAGACTCGTTCTTCGACATCTTCGGCCCACCGATCGGTCGGCAGTCCATACACCATCATCGAGCTTTGACCTTCATAGCCCCCTTCCAGCAGAACCCGGCGCGAAGGAATGTACGCCATGACATCGTTGGAGTAGGCCGTAACCCACGTCTGCTCACCAAACTCGGCTTTGATCCGCAGCGAATAATCCACCACCACTTCCCCACCCAGAGTCACCCAAAGCTGATCGTCACCGAGTTTCCATGCCTGGACAGGATAAGGATACTCCGTGAGCTGAATGGTGCCGGACTGAAGTCCCTTAAGGACACGAGTGGCCCAGCGCTGGGTATAGCTGACCGGTTCGGCAGCCATTTTCTCGAGGCGGTCGACTGCGGGGAGAGCATTCATCGCCAGGGGGACCATCGCATGTCGAGTCGCCAGCGACGATTTGACCGGTTCCAGGGAATTCTTCAGGACCGCCTCGACCGCGTTTGCGAGTCGGTTACCGTATTCCTGACACAACTCCACGGTGCGGCGCGGAAGCGGGTTTTGATCTGCACCGCAACCCATCGTGAACAGGGCCGTCACTCCCGGGTGCTTTTCTTCGAGTGCGTACTGAGCGAAACCGGCGTAGTCACCGCACCACTGCTGGAATGAGAGCGTGGTGTTGTGGCAGGCATAGATAAACACCACCGCTTTCAGCGAGCCATCCGCCCGTTTGACGGCGAGCACCGGGACCGTATGGTCCACGGGGCCGAGCAGCAGGTTTTGCTCTCGCAGCGAGGGAACGTCGGGCTCGCGGTTGGTGCGACGGTTAACGCCAATGTCGGTCGAGCCGACGCCGCGCGACAAGGTCGCGGGTTCCAGATCGGCAATCGCTTTGCCAATGGTGGAAACGATCTCGGTGACCAGCCAGTCGGAATATTCATTGATGTCGGCCATCTGCTGATCACTGACCGGATAAATATCCAGTAACGCCCCTTTCAGCACTGGCCCACAATGCGTGTGCGAGGCGTTCAGCATGAATTGAGACTGATCCAGTCCATACTGCGTCTTCAGCTGTTTACTGACTTCGTCGTAGATCGACTGAGGAATGCCGAGCGTATCGCTCGAAAGCACAATCCCCCGGTGTCCCTGAGCATCTTCCACGGCCAGGACCCGGATGTAGAGGTCGTGAAGCTTTCCTTCGGCGGGGGCCGTCCGCCCGCCATACCCTGCCATCCACAAGGGCTTGGAAGGGGTGATGACCGCCTTTGCGGTACCGGCCTTCCAGTTGTATTCGGAGGCCTGAAGAGGCAAGGCCATCAGGGCCACCCCCAGAACCAGCATGCGAATCGAACCTGTGATCATGGACATCAGCGGTGCTTTCGTTAGAGAAACCTGGTCGAAGTCGAGCCCCTTGAAGTCCTTCTTTGTATGCACTCGACAACATCGGGTTCAACGATACATCAATGTTTTTTCATGAATTGAAGCGCATTTGAGTCCGTGGGAGTGACAGCAGGTTGTGTTACGTAAGTGAGTGATTGATCCGCCGATGACACAGAGCGACGCAGATTCCAAGGGCAAGAGAAACCTCTG
The DNA here is from genome assembly GCF_036405755.1 of Schlesneria sp. Classification (NCBI taxonomy): domain Bacteria; kingdom Pseudomonadati; phylum Planctomycetota; class Planctomycetia; order Planctomycetales; family Planctomycetaceae; genus Schlesneria; species Schlesneria sp. The sequence continues at coordinate 2,036 of NZ_DASWWZ010000235.1, read as the reverse complement.
CGAAAATCAGCGCAATCTGCGGATCAATCGTGCCTCGGAACGCCGTCGCAAAGTGGAACCGGCATCCTGCCGGTTTCAGGATTTTCTGACCCCGCTTTCAAACGGATGTGTCAGCCGCCATCAGGAAGGTCAAAGTGGCGGAAGGTGTTGAAGTGGCTTTTCCTCCTCAAATCTCTGCGACTGTGGGTCCGTCGAATCCTTCGGCCCAACAGCCTTTGACACCTGCCCCGCTTTCTGTCCGTCTGAAATTTTCATTCGTCTTGTCGATCTTCCGACTGTTCGTTCGACCATGGTGTGAGGAGATCGGCACGGTGACGTTCGGCCGAGTACGACCTTGAGTGTAAACGGGTGTCACAGGGAAATGCATCATGCGCGTCATGGTATTGGGGAAGGCGAGCAAAGATACCGAAGCGGGGGCGATGCCCTCTCCGCAGGCGTGGGAGGCGATGGAACAGTTTAACGAGGAACTGATTAAGGCGGGGATTGTGCTGGCTGGCGAAGGCCTGATGCCGAGTGCAAAAGGGGTGCGAATTCGCTATTCCGGCAAGGATCGGCACGTGATGCAGGGGCCGTTCGCGGAAACAAAGGAAATCGTCGCGGGATACTCGATCTGGGAAGTACAATCGATCGACGAGGCCATCGATTGGGCGAAACGCTGTCCCCTTGAGGACGGCGCCGAGGTCGAAATACGCCCGATTTTTTCGTATTCGGAAGAGGATGTCAGCGAAATTTTGACATCGCCTCAGTGACCCCTGTGGAACCGGCATCCTGCCAGTTTCAGGATTTTCTGACCTCTTCGCTGCAGGCGGGCACAGAAAAGGCACCACCGAAAAGTGGCGGGGCGCCGCGTCCACTTTTGGACATCCCTGCCAACGATCAAACTGGAATCTTCGTGTGGCGTCCGGGGAAAAAGTGATCGATCCGCCGATGACGCAGAGCGACGCAGATTCCAAGGACACGAGAAACCTCTGCGAAAATCAGCGCAATCTGCGGATCAATGGTGCTTGGGAACGCCTTTGCAATGTGGAGCCGGCATCCTGCCGGTTTCAGCTCTTCTCCGCTGAGACCAGGGCGGTCGCGGAACCGGTGAGGAACTCGTAATTCGTGATCTGCCTGTCCCATGTTTTTCGATCGTCCAATCGTGTGATTAATGTACGACAAAAAAAGATGTTGACACGATGTCGCAATGAGCGTAGTCTCTGAAGCCATCATGAGCGATTCACAAGGGAATCCGCGTTGAGCAGGTGGGGGGGGGGCTGGGGCGATGCTGCTGGAAGTGATGAGTGGGGTTGAGTCGCGACCGCTGGAGTGGGTTTGGGAGGGCGTGGTCCCGCTTGGGAAACTGACGCTGCTGATTGGCGAGCCGGGAATCGGGAAAAGTCTGGTCGCGATGGATACCATTGCGCGAGCGACACAAGGGCGACAAGGGCTGGCCGAAGATCCCCGCGGGCTGCCGGGCGATGTGATCCTGTTTGCGGGTGAGGATGATCTTTGCAGCACGATCCGTCCACGACTGGATGCTGCGGGAGCTGTCATCGAACGCGTCAGTGTCGTCCAGAATTTTGACGTCGACCCACTGGCACCTTCGTCGTACGAGCGACCGAGGCTGGATGAAGATCTCTCGATCGAGATGCTCGAGTGCTGTTTGCGAGGGAACCGGGAAGCGAACCAGCCTGTCCAACTGATCGTCATCGATCCGATCAATTGTTACCTGGATCACATCGACAGCCAGCATGAAGACCGGGTCCGGGTGATGGCGTCCAAGCTGGCGGATCTGGCACAGCGGTGCAATGTCGCCATTCTGCTGATCGCTCAACCCGCCCGAGTCGGGATTGGCAAGCGAGGGGCCTGGATGCCGACAACCCGTGTGTTTGCGAAAGCAGCTCGCTCGGTCTGGCTCGTCACACAGGACCCCGACGACGGACAACGGCGATTGCTGCTCCCCATCAAAACGAACCTCTGCGCGTTGCCCCCGGGGTTTGGATTTCAGATCCAGAATCAGGCCATCGTGTGGGAGACTGACGCCGTGTCGATGA
>NZ_DASWWZ010000234.1:0-11491 GCF_036405755.1 Schlesneria sp. | reverse complement strand
GGGGGGGGGGAGGCTTCATCATCCGCTCTGCTGTGTTATCCATCTCCAGTGGACTGTTCTCGTTGTGGCGGCACACCGCCTTCCAGGGGTTCAGAGCGTAGGCAACGGCCTGTCCGATGGTGCTCTTAGGAGCACCCGGTTGTGTACTTTTCTCAGTCGGTCACAGAAGGCTTCCAGAATCGGAACGGCATGCCGCTGGCGCGCATCCTGCAGTGCAGCACCGGTCAGACCTGCGGCTTTGAATTCCTCTTCAAGCTGGTACAGCTGCGCGATGCAGATGGGAAGATCTACCGGGACACTGCACGTCTGCGCTGCATCGTCGCTGCACGCTGATTGTCAGTTCGTCCCGTTTGGTAACTTGATGATGATGTAGTCATCGCGAAAGCGGAGCCATCTCCGCGAGAATTCTCGCTGTGAATCGACTCTCTTCTGATCGAAACTGCTTTGTTCGAAGGATCCTTGCCAGCCAGAGCCAGCTACTTCCTGATATTCGTAGTTCGGCAATATGCCCACTACCATCCGGGGGTCGAATCCACGCTCTTCAGTAATGGAATATAGCAACGCTAACAACCAGGCTCGCTCGCGGAACGATCGCTTCTCATCCTCCAGCGACTCAAGCAGCGCTGGAACCGCTTGCCAACTCATGGTGAGCAGTTCACCCTGTGCGGATTTCGGATCCAGGAATTTGTGAAAGTTGTCGGTGTATTTTCCTACTACCATGCGCAGCTTCTGGTTCCCGTCCAGCTTGCGAATGAGGTCCCGTGCTTGCTGCATGGAGACCGGTTGCAATTCAATCGTGATTTTGGGTCCGTGTTCCACTCGCACAACGAACGGCTCGGATTTGAGTACAATCAGCCGTTCCAGCAGTAAAACATCCTCGACTTGGCCGATATCGATTTGATCGTGGTACAGGACCTGGACCTTGTATTCGCCGGGTACCTGGATGTCCACATAATCGGACATGGACAATTTCGTCTCTGATGTATCGCCGAATTCCAACGGCCCGAACCACGTCGTCCCCAAATTAAGGGCCGCGCCGTGTCGAATCGGAAGCATCTTGCCATCATCATCCCAGACGTGAATGGCCCAGCGAGCACAACCGTTTGTGTGCTTGATCCATACCGGGATTTTTTCAACGTCCTGATTTTTCAGTGCGACCTCGAGAATAGGGAGGCATCGCGTTCCCGCCTTTACGGTCGGTGGAATCGTGACAATGATTTGCAGCGGATCCGCCCGATGCTGCACCCGGCGCAAGGCCGTCAACCGTTCCAGATTGTGCTCCAGATTATGGACAATCGCGGCCTGTTTTCGCCGACCTTCGTCATCTGATTTCATCGCCTGAAGTTGCTTTCGAGCCAGTTGTGGAACTTCTGCACTCGTTCGAAGCTTCGCCCGCAAGGCCTGCTCAACGCGCGAACCACCACGCGCGATAAGCTCTTTAAGCACCTCCTCGTAATAGGGTGTTGGATCATCGAGCGATAACCAGAGGGGACTTGGTGCCGAGTCAAGCCCGCAGATTAGGTCCTCTGTACTCTGCTCCTTCAGCGAGATCCTTTCCGGCGGCTCATGGGCCTGCGTAGATCCGATGATCAAGACGACGGCACCAGCCGTTGAAATGAGTGGTGCAAAAACGAGTCGAGTGAAAACAACGAGGAAACTGGCGAAGTGACGACTCATCAAGATGCTCCACATCCGAGGATCGATAATGCGCCTGGACGCCAAGATTCCAGATTGGCTGACGGAGAGTGGTTAGCAGACTTCGGCGAACGTGGGAATGTCAGCATGTATTAACGGTTGTGGATTCCCGCTTCCCGCGCCAACAAGAAGATTTCGCCCTATCACCTTCCGCTTGACTGCTTTGAAACCGCCCAGACCGATGTCAGTGACATCTCGTAGTGCACGTTCGCAAACTGGTGCCACGGATTGGCGCTTACGGATCGAAAAGCCCTTGTTTGGTTCTTTCCTTGTCCGTTACAGACCAAAGATGTGAACGGTTGATTCGTCCCAACCCATAGGTACCGACCTACGATGAAGAGATGAGTTGGGAAGGTCCACTTTGACACTGCATATCTGTGATATCAGTGGCAGTGTCTTCCAGCCGCTGGGCTTCAGCTATCACCGGCTGGAAGCCGGTGCCACGTTTTCGGTCACCGCACGGTGACGTCGCAGTCGACATCGGGAAGGGCGGGACCGCCGATGTACGCCCGGAATCTCGCAGCTCGGACAGTGACCTTCAGACAGCATCTTGATGCCCGTGCCCTCGGGCCGGCGCATTGGCAAGTGAGCTTTCTTCCAGAGGTTTGGAAGTTTGCAATGGCGATACTGCCGTTTGTTGCTGACATTGCTTGCGCCAGTCAATCTGATGTCGGGACATAAGAAAGACGCGCGAAGTGGCCGATTCGCAGTATCGGAGCTTCGCGGGGAGGACGACAGCGAGATGGGGCAGGGTCCGCACGTACCGTTTTTCTGGCCGTTTAACTCCAGGGCGATTTGCTCCACTTCATCTCATGGGCCTTTCATCGGCATCTAGATGATGAAGAGGAAGATTTGGACATCGACCGCGACTGGTCGGCAGGATCTTGTGGGCGTCGCGACGGCAAAGGGGCGCATATGAGAGAGGGGGGAAATTGATTGATGTGCGGGCTTGCGAGGGGACGGGAGGGGGCAAAGACAGCGGCAGGATGCCGCTGCCACTCCGCTGGGGGTGACGTCTTGGCGACGAAATCCGGTGAAGGGGAAGGGACGAGACAGCGTTGGACTGGCCGGCTGGCCAGCCTTTGGCCAGTCGGTGGCCAGTCCCATGTGCTGCTTTGATCACGGTTTACAGACTTTCAGGGGACTGGCCCGACTGGCCAATGGATTTCGGGGCGAGGGACTTTCTCGTCTCTGAATCTTGCTGGCGGGGCATGTTGGTACTCGATGAGTTTGGGAGGGGATATCTCAGATGAAACAGATGAATCAGGTGATCCAGAGCCCAGACGATCCCATGACGGAGTGGAAACGAAATGGTGCGGGGTGCCGCAGAGACGGCGCACAATCTTCGCTGCAGTCGGGGGTGGCGGCTCCAACTTGGCCCGTTGATTAGATGCTCAAGGTGCTCACGGTTGAGCACCTTGAGCATCTAATGGAAACCCTTGAGAAACAGGGGATTGCTCGATTAGGTGCTCAAGATGCTCAACTGCGCGCAGCGTGCACTTCCTTCCCGGGAATGCAACAACCTGGATAACCTGCGGAAGATCGGCAGATTCTTCCTCGGGAAGTCAGCGGAATTGATGTGGGGGATGGCCGGATGGGAGGGAATCGCCTTGGGGGAACGAGTTCTCCCGCTGGCGGGGCCTGCTTCCTTGGTTGAGCTTACGTGACGAGGCAGTTAGTCGACGGTATACTCGTGGGCCGATCGTGCGAATTCGACGACCTTCGTCGGCCACTCTTTCGCCCTTTTTTCACCTGCATAAATGGAATCACGACGATGACGTCAGCGGCGATCAGCCCAGGTGTGACGCGAATTGGCTGGATTGGGACCGGTGTCATGGGTTCCAGTATGGTCGGCCATCTGATTGCGGCTGGCTACGCCGCCACCGTGTACACTCGTTCCAAATCCAAGGCGGACCCGTTGGTCGCAAAAGGGGCGAAGTGGGCCGACAGTCCGAAGAAAGTCGCGGAACAGTCGGACGTCGTCTTTTCCATTGTCGGATTCCCCAGTGATGTGCGGGAAGTGCTGCTGGGGGAAAACGGTGCACTGGCGGGATCCAAAGCCGGGACGATTCTGGTCGACATGACCACCAGCGAACCGTCTCTGGCCGTCGAGATTCACGAAGAAGCCCGTGAAAAAGGGGTCCACAGTGTGGACGCTCCTGTTTCCGGTGGTGACATCGGCGCGAAGAACGCGGCGCTTTCGATCATGATCGGGGGGGACAAAGAGGTGGTCGACTCGCTGAACCCATTGTTTTCGACGATGGGCAAGACGCTGGTCTACCAGGGGAAAGCGGGCTCCGGGCAGCACGCCAAGATGGCCAATCAGATTCTGATCGCCACGAACATGATCGGCGTGTGTGAATCGTTACTGTACGGCTACAAGGCGGGTCTGGATCTCCCCACGATGCTGCAGTCGGTCGGCCCCGGTGCCGCCGGAAGCTGGTCACTGAACAATCTCGGCCCCCGCATCATCAGCGACAACTTTGATCCGGGTTTCTTTGTTGAGCATTTTATCAAGGACATGGGAATTGCCCTGTCCGAGGCGAAACGGATGGGCCTGTCCTTGCCCGGTCTGGCCTTGGGCGAACAGCTCTATCTCTCCGTCAAAGCCAAGGGATGGGGTCGAAACGGGACTCACGCGTTGATGTTGGCATTGGCGGAAATGTCGGGAATCGATTGGAAGAATAGAAAGTCAGTTCAATGATACGTAAAGGCGAACAATTCGCTGGTTTGACCGTCGCGATCGTCACCCCATTCAAGAATGGTCAGGTCGATGAAGTCGCGCTGAAGAAAATGGTCGACTGGCAGATTTCTCAGGGGACAAACGGCCTTTGTCCCGTTGGTACGACGGGCGAATCCCCGACATTGTCCACGAAAGAGCACGAACGGGTCATCGCGATCGTCTGCGAACATGCGGCCGGCCGGATCAAGGTCATGGCCGGAACGGGATCCAACAGCACGGCCGAAGCCATTGAGCTGACTCGTTTTGCGAAGTCGGCGGGTGCCGACGGCGCGATGATGGTCGCCCCGTACTACAACAAGCCAACCGGCGAAGGGTTCTACCAGCACTACCGTGCGGTCGCGGAAGCGGTTGATATCCCGATTATTCTGTACAACATTCCCGGCCGAACCGCGAAGAACATGGAACCGGATGTGGTCGCCCGCATCGCCGAAATCCCCAGTGTCGTCGCGATTAAGGAAGCCACCGGTTCGATGGACCAGGCTTCTCAGACACTCGCCCAGACGAATCTGACCGTTCTCAGCGGCGACGACAGCCTGACACTGCCGCTGCTGGCCATGGGAGGGAGCGGAATTGTGTCGGTCGTGGGGAACATCGTTCCGGCCGACATGCTGCAGTTGCTGAAGGCCTTCAAGGCGGGCGACATGGCCGAAGCCCAGCGCTGGCACTTCAAGCTGTTTTCGCTGTGCCGCGACATGCTGGGGATCGCCACCAATCCGATCCCGGTCAAGGTCGCCATGAAGATGCTGGGCCGCGATACGGGCGAACTTCGGCTGCCACTGACACCGTTGTCGGCTGCGGAAGAAGAACGATTGCGAAAGACATTGCAGGCCTATGGCCTGCTGTCCTAACGGGCATGAAATTTGAGTTTGTCGCGTGATTGGCAGACATCCCAATCCGCATCGTCTGCTGCGAACAACGGCGTTAAGTCACCATTTAACGCCGCTGCGTCGATCCTTACTGGTTGAGAGAGGGGCTGAATCTGATGGTCTTCGGGTTTGGAAAGAAGAATCAAAATACCCGCCACGAGGAAGACGACGACGATGATGATGACGATGTCGAACTGGTCAATTTCCAGGGTGCCATGAATGGAAACACCGCCGACATGGCCGCCAACGCGCGCCTGGTCCAGGCGGCACTCCGTCCCACCAAGGACCTGATTACGGACGCGATCGAGCGGCGGGCCGAAGTCATTCGTGTCGATGTGAAAGGGGAGCGGGCTCAGGTCGCTCTCTCGATCGACGGAATGCCTTATTCCGGTGGCCGGCTGGCCAAACAGCAGGCCTCCGCCATCTTCCAGATGCTGAAAGTCCTTTCGGGGCTTGATGCCCGGTTGAAAGGAAAGGCCCAGTCGGGGGGCGTGAAAGCCGAATTCCTGGGCAAAAAGTACGAACTTTCGGTCGAATTCACCCCTCAGGCAGAGGGGGCCGAGCGACTGGTTGTCCGAGTTCGGGACCTCAGCCAGAAGCTGGAAACCCCGATGGATCTCGGTTTCAGCGATTCGCTGCGCCAGACGATCCGTGAAGTCACGGGCCACCGGCACGGCCTGATCATCTGCTGTGGCCCCGCGGGATCAGGGGTGACGACGACCACCTACGCACTGCTGCGCGGGATCGACGTTTACCTGTATTCGATCTATTCGATCGCCAATACAACGCGGGAACTGCTGAATATCAAGAAATTCGAAGTCAACCCGGGCGACGACATCGCGACGTCCATGGGTCGAATGATGCGCGAAGAGGCGGATGTGATCTTCGTCGATCCAATCCGGGACCAGGACACGGCTCAGCAACTCTTCAGCGTCGCCGACAGTATCTGCATCGTCAGCGAAATGCAGGCGAAAGACTGCTCCAGTGCGATCGTGCAGTTGCGCGAATGGGCAGGGGATCCGCAGATGGCGAGCGAGCGGATCGACGCCGTTTTCAGCCCCAAGCTGGTCCGTCTGCTCTGTACAGAATGTCGCGAGGCCTTCCGTCCCAATCCCAAACTGCTGGAGAAAGTGGGTCTCCCTCCGGAAACGAAGGTCCTGTATCGCAAGGGGGAACCGATCGTTAACGAGAAGACCGGTGAAGAAGAGGAACCGTGCGAAAAGTGCAAAGGGGTCGGCTTTTACGGTCGAGTGGCGATGATGGAAGTGATCATCGTTTCGGACCCGCTGCGCAAACTGATTGCGTCGGGGGCTCCTGCAGACCAGATTAAGGCACTTGCGCGGGCTGAAGGCTGTCTGACGTTCCATAAAGATGGTCTGCGACTGGTGTCAGAGGGGAAAACTTCGCTGGAAGAGCTCCAGCGCGTCTTTAAATCGTAGGTAACCTCCCTACGGGCGGCAGTTCTTGCTGGAATCGGGTGCGACTTACCCCAGAAATGGGGGTCGACACGTTCAATCACCCCCAAATTCGGGTTGATGCGTTTGGAAGCGGTAACTACAACGCGACCCTCCCATCCCAGACATATCGTTTTGCAGGTCTGCGTCGTCCGAGGTCCGGACGTCGTCTGGTCTGCGCCATGACTGCCCATCGTAGAGGTGCCTCGATGCACGTGTCTCTCTCACGTCGTTATCACCGCTTTGACCGATCCATGCAGGTGCTGCTTTGGATCTGCTTCGGAGTCTTAGCGGTCATCCCCTGGCAGGCGATCTGCGGCCAAGATCAGCCTGCGGCCCAGATCCTCGAAGAGGATGAAGCCCGGATGACCCGTGAATGGAGCGAGAAGATCGCACTCGCGGAAGAGGACGGCGCTCCGACTGCAGAACGGGTCCGGTCCAAAATGACCGACAGCCGTTCGAGCGGTAATGGAAGCTCGATTACTCCTCTGATCATCCGTGGCCAGGGCCCCATGGAGATGCCTCCTCCGCCAATGCAACAGATGGGAGGACCGGAGCCGGATGATGGGGGCTTCCTGTTTAGCGATACGCTCTCAGGACGCTCGGGCCAGTCGCTTGGGAACCTCTTCCGGATCGGCGGATTCACAGGTCCTGCCATCGGGCGTAAGCAGGCGATCTATCCGATCGAGATGATGCCTTACTCGCTGATCGACAATAACTTATTCTTCGTCGATTTACGGGCATTTAAGGGTTCTGCCGATACGTGGGGTGCCAACCTGGGGGGTGGTTATCGCCGTTACCTGCCAACGATTGACCGCATTCTGGGCGTGAACGCCTTCTTCGATTACGACACAACAAGTGGTCCCACATTCCGTCAGATTGGTTTCGGTGCCGAGTTCCTGGGCCAGTGGTATGACATCCGTAGCAACGCCTATCTTCCCACCGGGACTTCCGATGAACAGATCTCACTGGTGAATCTGGACGGGACTCAACGGTTTGTTGGCCATTTTCTGCAAGTCAATCAGCAGCGAACGGTCGCGTCCGCGCTGCACGGATTCGACGGCGAAATCGGCTTTCCGATACCCGGTGCGATTCCACAGCGACATGACTTGCGCGTGTTCGGCGGTGGTTACTGGTACGAAAGCAATATGATTGAGTCCTTCGGTGGCTGGCGAACTCGTGTCCAGGCCAGTCCGATTCCCAGCATCCAGATTCAGCTCGAAGTCACTCATGACCCCCAGTTCAAAACGAACGTTGTCTTCGGGGGATCGTGGAGTTACGGGGGATTCCGGCAATCGCCAGGCGAGCGCAAATCGCAATACGACCGTATGACGACACCCGTCATTCGTAACTACAACATGATTGTGGGCCGGAAAGAGATCACCGATGAGAATGTCGTGGTGATCAATCCGGAAACCGACCTGCCCTACTTTTTCAACCACGTCGACAGCAACTCCACAGCCACCTCGGTCAATGGTGTTGTTGGCGACGGAACGGTCGAGAACCCGTATAAGGTCTTCGCCGACGCTCAAGGAGGCTCGCAACATGACATCATCTTCGTCCATGCTGACAGCCAGTTCACCGGCGTGAACGTCAATCTGGAATCGGACGTCCGCGTTCTGGGGGATGCCTCGAATGTGCTGCACGTCGTTAACACGAACGCAATGAACTCGACCTCGGGCTACGGCTCGACCCTGCTGCTGCCACACGTCATCGCGGCGGGCAGCCCTGGGGAGCGTCCGATCTTTGCGGATGCTCCTGGCGACGGGGTCACCCTGGCGAACCGCTCGGAATTCAGTGGCTTCCAGATCATCGATCCCACCCTGCGAGGGATCGTGGGCGATGGAATCATCGGTTCCACCACCCACAGCACGGTCCGTCAGACCGATGTCTCGGGATCGGGTCTGGCCGCTGTGTTCCTGAGCAACACACAGGGAACAGTCCGGTTTGAAGGAAACACAATTAACGACCCGTCCAGCAATGCCAATACGTTCTTCGTAAATGGCACTCAGGGGACCGTGGTCTTCACCGAGGACTTGCTCACTCCGCGTAATGCCTCGGGAGCGCTGGTGCCAACTCCCGGCGTGATTAACAACGTGGAAGGGACCGGCGGCCGTGCTCTGGTGATTCAGGGAACCGCCGCGGGAAGTACTGTTGACTTCACCCGTTCGACGGTGAACGACGAGAACGCACAAGGGGTGCTCGTCCAGAACTCTGCGGGTTTCATCAATCTCGGCAATCTCAACGTGACAAACGGAACCGGGATCGGACTGAATATCCTGAATAACTCGGGGATCATCACGTCCAACGGCACGATCACGATTGATGGATCCGCCGGAGACGCGATCAACATTGAAGGCCTGACGGCGGGAAGTTCCGTTAATTTCAACAACAACATCGACTCCAATAGCAGCAATGGATTCGACATTAACATCCTGAACCGCCAGGGACGCGGGATCTTCATTCATGACAACGAAGGGACGGACTCTGGACCGAACATCACGTTCACAACCGGGACCAGCGTTGCTGCCGCCGATAGTAATGTCGCACGGCCAGCCATCGAGTACCAGGGGAACTCCAAGAACGTCACCTTTAACAATGTCCGCATCACGAACGGATCCAGCGGGATCTTGATCGGGGAACTGGATTCGGAAAACACCGGTCGATTCACGGTGAATGGTGACACGCTGATCAGCAACCTGTCGGGCATTGGTATCGATATCTTCGACGACAGCTCAACCGTCCTGTTCAATGGTGGCTTCAACACCGCCTCGACCACAATCAATGGACGCGGGGACATCGGGATCGCTGTCCGCTCCAACCGCGGACCAGTCAGCTTCAACGGAACGACCACGATCAACAACCAGAATGGCTCAAACTTGCCGGGTCTTGATATCCGAGGAAACTCCGACCTGCGAGGGACTGTGACGTTCCAGACGTTGAACGTTCAGAATGCCGCCGGACCGGCTGCTGCCGGGTTCAACGCGATTGGTGTCAACATCGGGGACCTCGCTGGTGTTCGGAACCGTGCTTCCGTCGTCTTCAACTCCCTGAACATTGGCAACCTGGGTGCGGCAACCGAAGGGACCGCGTTCTATGCCGAGAACGTGGGATCGACGATCGGAGCCCTCGTCCCGTCCGGCCTGACGATCGGGCAGGGGACCATCGCGGCCCTTGGCGGGACCGCAGTCGATATTCGTAATTCTGCCATCAACGTGAACTTGACCAGTGTGTCGAGTGCCGCGTCGACCACAACAACGCCACAGTACGGTATCAACCTCGTCAATAACCACGCGATCAACGCCACCACGATTCCGCTGCTGGACAACTTCATCTTCACCGTCGGGGCACTGCCACCTAACCCGCAGACCGTGGGTGGAACGATCACCGACGCATCCATCGCCGGTATTAACGTCGAACAGACGGATACCAACCTGATCCAGACCGGCAGCTATCGTTTCAGAAGCATGACGATCCTGGACAACACCGTCGGTATCCGGGCTTCGGACATCCTCCAGCTGGAAGTCGCGAACTCGAACATCAGCAGTAACATCGGGGGACTGGGGGTTCAGACAGGTGTTGGTATTGATGCCAGCAACGTCATGCGAGTCGACATTCAATCGTCTCAGTTCAATCTGAACGGGACCGATGAATTCGATCACGCGATCTTCCTGCACGCGACGCGGCCCCTGGCACAACCACAAACCACGACGGTTCTTCCTACCAACGGAAAGTACGTCTGGAATATCACCAACAACACCAACACCAACGGGTTCCTGGGTGGATTCGTCGGAGCCGCCGGCACGGGGGACCTGGTCCGAGTCTCGGGGACTCGTGGGGACCTGGAAACCATCGTCAACACGATTCCGATCCAGACATTCGGTGTTCCGCTGGTCTTCCAGTTTGACAACAACGCCATGCTGGTCCAGGCAGGTGATGTGGGTCGTGTTTCAGGTGTGAACGTCGACTGGACCGGCCAGATCGACTCCAACTCGGTCGTCGACAACATCAACTCGTCGATGAGTAACAACATCATGAACCTGCAGGGATTCAATAACGCGTTTGCGATTCAGAATGCGACGACCCGGTACACAACCAACTTTGCGATCCAGGGGAACACCATTACCGGGATCAACGGTGCCAACACCGGGATCTTCGTCAACAACTTCAGTCAGACGAACCTGAGCATTGGCCGAAACCTGATGACGTTCACCACGCCACCCGTGAATGCCAACCTGACACTGACGGACCTGGGAACGGATATCTCGATCACCAACTCCACCGCCAGAAACTCGTTTGTTGATATCTTCGACAATGAAATCACGATGACCCAGGGCCCGCTGAACCAGGGGATGCTGTTCCGAAACATCCAGGCCCCCGCCTCGTTCGCGTTCAACGGAAACATCATCAACATCACTGGAGCTCAGCCGATCCTGGGCCAGGGGATCAACTTCTCGCTGGTCACCGGGGCGCCAGTCACGCTCAGCGGTGTGCGTAACAACATCGTGAACATCAACGGCAACGGCGTAGGTATTACTTCGCAGAACTGGTACTTTGAACAGCCCACGAATTCGACCTTCGGCCAGTTCCTGATCAACGGATTCTCGGGCCCCTGATCGATCCGAGATTCGTCCTGACAGAATCGAACCTGAAAGAGACACCTCAGCATGATTCCCTGATTCAGGGGTTCATGCTGAGGATTTTTTCCGTAATCTGGTCAACGTTTTCAGTTC
>NZ_DASWWZ010000233.1:0-9643 GCF_036405755.1 Schlesneria sp. | reverse complement strand
ACAGGTGCCGACCCATTATTTCTCCTGTCCCGGTAAGGCCGCCACACAGATACTGAGCAGGACCGGAACAAAAGCCAGCAGTACGACCAGATCCAGCAGCAGCGACCCCAGTCCCAAACCCTTCGTGAACGCTCCGACACTCGCATGCATATAGTAAGTCGTGGGCCAGATCGTCCCTAACATCTTGGCAGAACCTTCCAGTGTTGATACCGGTTGCAGCATGCCTGAAAACTGAATTGTCGGAATGATCGTCAGAATGGCCGTGATAAACACGGCAGCGACCTGACTCGATGTAAAGGTCGAGATCAACATTCCGATCCCTGTGGTCACGATCACATACGCCAAAGCACAGAGCGTCAGGCCGATGAAACTGCCCTTGATCGGAACGTCGAAGATAAAGATCGACATCAGAATCAGAATGACGTAGTTCACGATCGAGATGGCGACATAGGGCAATTGTTTCCCCAGCAGAAACTCAACCTTCCGCGTGGGAGTCACATAGAAGTTGATGATCGATCCAAGTTCCTTTTCGCGCACCACGCTGACGGCCATCAGAATCGACGGGATTAGAATCAGAATGATGGGAGGAACGCTGGGCACAATCGCATAAATACTCTCGAAGGTCGGGTTGTACATGAATCGGGCTTGAATGTCGGCCGAGATCTGGCTCGCGGCGGTGCCCCCTTCCGGCTGCAGACTGGCATACTCGGACACACTGTTCGCGTTCACCCCTTCGACGTACTGCTTGATGGTTTCTGCCCGACTTGGGTTGGCTCCATCCACCGATGCCAAGACTTCGGGGACGCCGCCCCGTTTGACCTCGCGGCCGAAGTTGGGAGGAATTTCGATCCCGACCTGAATCTGGTTGGCAATCAACCGTCGGTGCACTTCGTCGGCACTGGCGGCCGGAGCTCGCCGCAGGAAGTACCGGGAACCTTCAAATTGGGCGATATAAGCACGACTCTCGGGGGTGTCATCCCCATCCATCGCCGCGAACGGAATGTCTTCGACGTCCATGGAAATTCCCAGACCGAAGACAAACATCAGCAAGGCGGACCCGATGAACGCAAACGCCAGACGTACGGGATCACGCAGGATTTCCAGCGCCTCGCGACGGCTGTAGGCCAGCATGCGGTTCAGCGACACGCGTGACCCCACCTGGTGGGCTGCTGGCTGCACCGATCCCCCGGGAACCGATTCGGCCGCGCCCTCCCTCGACGCGTGATCGTCGGCCGCCGGGCTGGCCTGCTGGCGCGCGGTTTCGAGTTCCCCTTCCGCTTCGGCAATGTACGAGATGAACGCCACTTCCAGATCATCTGTCTGCCGGGTTTCCATCAGTCGCTGAGGTGTATCACAGGCGAGCACAGTCCCCGCGTGCATCAGCGAGATCCGGTCGCAGCGCAAGGCCTCGTTCATGAAGTGGGTCGAGACGAAGATTGTGACGTTGTCTTTGCGTGACAAATCGATCAGCAGTTCCCAGAACTCGTCTCGCGCGATCGGATCAACGCCGGAGGTCGGTTCGTCGAGAATCAGGATTTCGGGTTCGTGCAGAACGGCAACGGCCAGCGACAAACGCTGCCGCAGACCGAGCGGAAGCTGGTCTGACAAATGGTCGAGATGTTCGACCAGGCCGAACCGCTCGACCAGGCCTGAAATACGCTTCCCGACCTCGGACGTCGGCAGGTGGTAAAGGCGGGCATGGAGCGCCAGGTTCTGCCGGACGGTCAGCTCTCCATAGAGTGAGAACGCCTGAGACATGTATCCGACCCGTTTCCGGATCTCAATACTCCCCGCGTTCACCGTTTCACCAAACAGCTTTGCGTCCCCTTCAGAGGCGGGAAGCAAGCCGGTGAGCATCTTCATCGTGGTCGATTTTCCCGATCCGTTGGAACCGAGGAAGCCAAAAATCTCCCCTTTATCAATCGAAAAGCTGACATCGTTCACCGCGACAAACTTCCCGAAGCGGCGCGTCAGATGCCGTGCGAAGATTGCCGGTTCGCCCCCGGTCGGAACATGCGGCGGAATCACCAGTTCCTGCCGGTCCCCCCGTTTTTCTTCGGGTAGCAGCGCCACGAAGGCCGCTTCGAGGTTGCTCGTCCGCGTGCGGTCCATGATCTCTTGAGGAGTTCCCGTATCCAGCACCTTCCCCGCGTCCATCGCTACGATCCAGTCAAACCGCTGGGCTTCGTCCATGTAGGCGGTCGAGACCAGAACACTCATCTGCGGACTTTTACCCCGGATTTCATCGATCAGCTTCCAGAACTGTTGTCGCGAGAGGGGATCCACCCCCGTGGTCGGTTCATCCAGAATGAGCAGATCAGGATCATGGATGAGCGCGCCGCACAGACCGACTTTCTGCTTCATCCCTCCCGACAACTGGCCCGCTGGTCGATCTGGGAACGGTGCCAGCCCGGTTGCCTTGAGCAGCGCGTCAATGCGGTGTTTTCGTTCCGAATTCGGAACTCCAAACAGTCGGGCGAAAAAGTCAATGTTCTCGAAAACGCTGAGTTCGAGATACAGATTTTTCCCCAAGCCTTGAGGCATATAGGCAATTTTCGGGCAGACGTTGTCCCGGTGGCCGGCGTCCCGCATATCACCGTTAAGAACGGTGACGTCGCCTGACTGAAGCTTCTTTGCCCCAGCGACAAGTCCCATCAGCGTCGACTTGCCGACGCCGTCAGGCCCGATCAGTCCAATCATCTGACCTGCCGGAATGTCCAGATTGAGACCATCGAGCGCGACGGTACGCCCGTAACGATGGGTCAAATTCCGAACGGAAACAACGGGCACCGCGGCACTGGTCGCAAGGCCTGATTCGACAGGTGGCACTTTGGGAATACTCACGGACTCGCATCCTCCGCCACATTAAGCAGCACAATTACCCAAGGGCAGATTCGGTACTCCGTCCTGTTCATTCGGCAGGCTTGGCAGGACGTGGCGGAGGAAATGGCTTCTGCAGCGAGGGGGGCCACTCGACGTCGTCATCCAGTTTGACGTAGCCCACGCCGCGAACCCCCGTCTTGATCCGATCGATGTAGGGCAGCACTTTTTCGTGCGGAACCTGAATCTTGACGCGAAACATCAGCTTATCCCGCTCACTTTTGGTCTCGACCTGTTTCGGCGTGAACTGCGCTTCCGGGGAGACGAAGCTCACGCGTGCCGAGGCGGAATAGCCAGGCAGGGCGTCCAGGGTAATCTTCGCATCGGCACCGATCCGGATGCGAGCCACTTCCTGCGAGGGTAGGAAGACTTCCATGTAGATATCCGACAGATCCAGCAGCGTCAGTACCTTCCCCCCTGAAGGAAGGACTTCTCCCGGTTGAGCCAGTTTGTAGAGGACGCGTCCCAGTACGGGGGAAGTGAGCGTGGAATCATCGATCCGGGTCTGAATCCCCTGCACTACCGCCGTCGCACTTTTCACCGAAAAAGCGATCGTCTCGAGCTTGGCACGTTCTTCCTCGAGAGCGGCTCGTTTGGCTTTAACGTCGCTTTCCGCCTCGTCGAAGTCCTGCTTCGTCGAGATTTTCTTTTCGAACAGATCCTTCTGCCGGGCATAGTTGAGGTCTGCCAGTTTGTATTCGCTCTCACGCTTCTCGATCGTCGACTTAGCGACGGTCGCGTTCGATTCGGCCTCGGCCAGATCAGCCTTTGCTTTGCTGAGGTCCGCGCTCAATGTCTCAATGTCGATGCGGGCCATCACCTGACCAGGCTGAACCAGATCCCCCTCGTTCACCAGGACCTCAACAATCCGCCCCGGTTCTTTGGCAGAGACGTTGACCTGAACTGCTTCCAGCCGTCCATTCGCGGAAGCAATGCCCACCATCTGGGATGCAGCCACCTGTTCGTTCCACCAGCGCCAGGCGAAGATTGTTCCCACCGCGACGAAGCAGAGAATCACAACGATACGTCGTACAGCGATGTGCATGGTTTGGTTACTCAACAGTCCGGCGGTTCGTGCCCGGAGACAACCCAAGGTTCTCAGTTTAAGACATGACGCCCCGAGTCCTGCACCCAGCGTCGATGTACAGCTCATCGCCCAGAACGATATCCGTTTGCGTCGTGATGATCAAACAGGGTGCAACTGGGTGACATCAGAAACCTCCCCGACTACCTGCACTTTTCCCATCGGACGCATGGCACGATTCGGGCGGTCATTCCCATCGCTGTGGTCGGGAGTGACGTTGGTCCGGGCGTTGGAAAAGCGGCCTGAGAGATGGCGATTCGGCTTTTCTGCTGCGGGGCCGTCAGGACTGCTTTTCGGGAAAATGATTTGGACCATCTCCCGCGGTTCGATTCGATTGTCCGGCGAAACACCGTAGAGTGTCTGACGTCCGTGGGAACGCGTTTTCCATTTGTTGTCAACAACTTGATGCGTAGTCAATGAGTTCAAGGGGGCTGCTCGAATGTCGAACGTTCTCGGTTTTGGGGCGATTGGGGATGGTGTTGCTGATGACACGTCAGCGCTGCAGCACACGCTGGATGCCGGTGACGGCGTGCTGAGGTTAAACCGGGGGACATACCGGATCACCCGGCCACTGATCCTTGATCTGACGAAGCGGGGATTCGGAGGCGTTCGAGGTGAAGGAGGAACGTCGAAGATTGTCATGGCAGGCCCCGGCCCCGCCATTCGCGTGATCGGTGATCATCAAGGAACGGCCTCGCCCCGGACGGTCCAGCCGCACACCTGGGAGAAAGAGCGATTTCCGACGATTAACGGCGTCGAAATTGTCGGTGAGCACCCCGAGTCCGTCGGCATTGAACTCCGCAAGACCATGAAGTGCGTCGTCTCTCAGGTACTGATCCGCCAATGCCGGATCGCCGTCCATCTCGTCGAACGCAATCGCGATTTTCTGCTGGCCGATTCCAACCTTTACGACAATCACGAGATTGGATTGTTTCTCGATCGCTGTAATCTGCACCAGATCATCGTCCACGGGTGCCACATCAGTTGGAACAAAGTCGCAGGGATCAAGTCGCTGGGGGGCGACGTCCACAATCTGCAAATCGTGGGAAATGACATCGAGTACAACAATCTGACGGCCGGAGGCGACAAGATTCCGGCTGACGTTCTGGATCAGCATCCGGGGGGTTCGGAGATCCTGTTCGACGCCACAGACGGGATCATCAGCGAAGTCACCATCAGCGGCAACACGATTCAAGCAACCCTGCAGGATCGAGGAGCGAACATCCGCGTTCTGGGTGCGGCCGTGCAGCGACCTCAGCCCGCCGACACTCCTCCAGCTCAAAAAGCCGATACGGCACATCTGATTAATATCACCGGAAATGTGCTGGGAAGTCAGTGGCGCGCCGTAGAACTGCTGAACGTGTCGCGCGTTACGGTCACGGGGAACACGATCTACGATTCGGCCGATCTTTCCGTTTATGGTCAGGCCTGTTCGGGCATCGTTGTGACTGGCAATGCCTTTTCGTGGCGTGGTCTGGACAATGAGCCCCGTAAGGACGGAATTCGGTTTGAAGATTCCGACAATATCGTGGTCAGCAGTCTGACAACTCAGCGTTTGTGCGCCGGTTCGAAGGACTCGGGAGCCGCGATCACGTTCGTCCGCTGCTCAGACAGTTCGGTCTCGGATTGTCAGATTCTGGATCCACTGCACCGGGGTGTGGAACTGGAAGACTGCACCCGATGCCGCGTCTCGAATAACACGATCGCCGATCGACGTCAGCAGCCTGCGATGTCGCAGGCGATTCGAGTCAAAGGAAAAGGATCCAACCTGGTGGCGGGCAACATCCTGAGTGGTGCAGTCGATCGCCTGCTCGACGTGGCTGAGGGAGCCGCGGAGGTCCAAGGGAACATGCTCATCTCGTGACGTTCGCCACGAGGGCATCCCCGGGCCGCGCCCCCCATCACCTCGGGATGCCTCAGATGAGGTTTGTCCTCAGAGAATCAATGAAAACCTCTCGGAGGGCAGACAATCCCTGTGCGAGGAACATCATTCGCACACCAACGCGTTGCCCCCGTGGGTGACTCTCTGGCGGACAACCGTCCGATCGCCGATGATCCGGGACACCTTGATCATCGGCATGGGGCTGGCAGGTGAACGAGCTTTGCAGCCGGGACATTCGTCTCTTCAAGGCGACACGAGAGAAGGAACGATATGACAGACGAACGTGAGATCGAAACCGAACTCGATTCGCTCGGGTGGCAGTTTGACAACACCTATGGACAACTGCCCGAGCTGTTCCATGTCTCATCCCGACCGGTGAAGGTTGCGGCTCCCCGTGTGGCCATCGTCAATCAGAAGCTGGCTGCCGAACTTGGCCTGAATCTGGCGAATGCAAAGCCAGAAACCCTCGCAGCCCTCTTTTCAGGTCAGGTCATCCCGACGGGTGCTCAGCCGCTGGCCCAGGCCTATGCCGGTCATCAGTACGCTCATTTCACCATGCTGGGAGACGGCCGCGCGATCCTGTTGGGAGAACACCGTACACCGTCAGGTCAGCTCGTTGACATCCAGTTTAAGGGATCGGGGCCGACGGCCTTCTCACGCCGCGGCGACGGTCGTGCCGCTCTCGGCCCCATGCTGCGGGAGTACATCATCAGCGAGGCGATGGCCGCGCTGGGGATCCCCACGACGCGCAGTCTGGCGGTCGTCACTACGGGCGAACACGTCTTTCGAGAGACGCGACTGCAGGGCGCGGTCCTGACGCGCGTTGCCGCCAGTCATATCCGCGTCGGTACGTTTCAGTACGCCGCCGCGAGACAGGACGAGTTGCCGGTCAAGCAACTTGCCGACTATACGATTCAGCGTCACTACCCCGAACTGAACGAGTCACCTGAGGTCTATCAGGACTTCTTCCGTGAAGTGCTCCATCGACAGGCCCGGTTGATTGCACGCTGGCAACTGGTGGGGTTTGTGCACGGCATAATGAACACCGACAACATGTCGATCTGCGGCGAGACGATCGATTACGGTCCGTGCGCCTTTATGAATACGTATAAGCCGGAAACGGTCTTCAGTTCGATCGATCAGTCGGGCCGCTACGCGTACGTCAACCAGCCCGCCATTGCCCAGTGGAATCTGACCCGACTCGCCGAGGCCCTGTTGACCCTGTTTTCGCCGTCAGAAGAAGAAGCCATCGCGATTGCGACGAAAATCCTGGCGACCTTCCCGGAAGTCTATACCCAAGCCTGGCTGGCGGGGATGCGTGCGAAACTCGGTTTACAATCGTCCGACCCGTCCGATGCTGAACTTGTCCAGTCACTGCTCAGTTGGATGCAGTCCTCGCAGGCCGATTTCACGAACACATTCCGCGATCTCTCGAACAACGAGCTTCCCGCGAACCCGCTATTCGACCAAGCGGAATTCCAGGAATGGCACACCCGCTGGCAGCAGCGACTGCAGCAGGAGAACCGCCCGCGAGATGTCGTCGTGAAACAGATGCGATCCGCGAATCCCGCTGTGATCCCCCGCAATCACCGGGTCGAAGAGGCACTCGCCGCCGCCGAAGACCAAAACGACTTCTCGGTACTGCACCGTTTATTGGCCGTGCTGGAGAAACCGTTCGAACTCAGTCCGGAAAACGAGAAGTACCGGGAACCGTCACCCGACGACCGTGGTTATCGTACGTTCTGCGGAACTTGAGTTCTCCATCACCAACCACGAATGCTCCTGCGCAGACGTGACATCAAAGGTAGCGCGCGGTCGCCGGGCAATCTGCACTCTCTCGTTTTGGGATACGCTCCTTTCGGGATACGGCCCCCGCGAGTTATTTCCCGGCTGAGCACCGTGTCGAATTTGAGCGTCGCTTCGGATAACGGAAAGAGGGATCTGCTGCGCAAACTGAGATTTCCTGTCAGTTACGATTGAGAAAATCTGCTGCGCGAGTTCTCATCCTGCGAACATTTCACGTGCGGCATTTCCTGTGTCCGTAAATCGGGCCCTCTGCTGCGGGAATGGGAACCAATCCGGGCGACTCTATTCACTTCTGAGGGAACTTCCGTGGGCAAAGAATTCTACTCGTTTTCCGGCACCAGCAGCAGCAACGATACACAGGCGGTGAAAGCGGGCAACCTGGTTTTCGTGGGTGGCCAGATGTCGCTGAATGACCAGGGCGAGGTCGTCGGGAACGATATCAAGACGCAGACACGGAATGCCTTCGAAGCAATGAAGAAAGCCCTGGCCCTGGCCGGGGCGACCATGGACGATGTCGTCAAACATAACATCTACTTCTTTTGCGAAGGTGATGACGCGGCGGTAGCACAGTGCCTGGCCGATATTGACGAAGTCCGCATCCCTTACTTCAAAGACCCCGGCCCGACGACGACGGAAATCCGTGTGAACCTCGATCGTGAGGGGGCTTTGATTCTGGTCGACGCCTGGGCGGTCGTTGGTGCCGAGAAGGAACGACTGACGCCCGCGGGCCACTGGAACTGGGAAAAGAAACTGCCGTTTTCTCAGGGATGGAAGGTCGGCGACATGATCTTTGTCAGCGGACAGCGTTCGCTCAACGACCGCGGAAAGATCCTGGGGGATGGCGATATCGAGATCCAGACAGACGAAGTTTTCCGCAATCTGGACACGATGCTCAGGCTGGCGGGAGGCGATCGGCACAGCCTGATGCGCCAGAACACCTACTTCCGCTTCTTCGGCGAAGGACGCCAAGTCACGGACTATTGGGAAAAGATGACGAACGTCCGACGGCGGTACATGTCGGTCCCCTCGGCCGCCGGAGCCGGACTGCGGATCACCGGGTTTCCTCAGTCAAAGGAACTGATTCAGGTCGAAGGGATCGGCGTTCTGGGCGAAGAAAAACAGCGGCTGCAGCCAGATAACCACTGGGACTGGAGCATCCCCAATACACAGTTCACACAGGGGTGGAAGATCGGGAATCTCGCCTTCATCGGTGGACAGATTTCGGCCGACAATCGGGCGAAGGCGGTCGGCAAGGATATGGCGACGCAAACTCGCAATGTCTTCCAGTTCATCCATAATGTGCTTGCAGAAGGGGGCCTGGACGAATCCGACGTTGCCAAGCTCTACATCTATTACTACGCCCCCGGCGACTGGGCTCAAGTGGAAGAGACTCGCAAAACCATCGCCGAGATCCAGAAGGAATTCTATCCCGAGCCTGGCCCTGCCGTGACAGCGATCCGCGTATCCGGTTTTGCATTCGAAGACCTGCTCATCGAAATCGAAGCCATGGCCGTCTGCCGGGATTGATGAAGATTCACTGCCGCTGCAATGCTCTGAAATCAGCGGCAAACCGATCAGACTCGGCGGGCCCGGTGCGACGATGAGTGTCACCGGGCCCGCGCCGCAGCTCTGTTTCGCTCGGCGAAACATTCGCCGTACGAAACGGAAACGACTTGTCGATCAAGATCGACCGGCGGGTCAACGGAATCACGCGGGTACGGCTTGATTGGGGTGCGCCCTTACGTTGACTTTGTCGGTTCAGTAAAACCCCGCCTGCAACACCGAACTTCGGCTTTACAGCACGTCCCCGCGTCTGGTTCGTGTATGACAGCGATCAGTCATTCAAAAAGTAGTCCCATGTCCGTCAAACCACTTGATCTCAGCAAACTGAAAGTGTTTCCACTGTCGGAGCGGCATAGCCTGACCCGTGCCGATGAGATCCTGATTGACCCCGATTCCGAACCGCGACCCTGCCCCGAACGCCTGGTCCC
>NZ_DASWWZ010000232.1:0-4699 GCF_036405755.1 Schlesneria sp. | reverse complement strand
GCTCGTCGACGGGAAAGAAATGCCCGGAAAGCTGCTGCCCGCCAATGAAGCCAAATCTGTCTACGAATCGATTGTCCGATTGAACAAAGATCCGGCACTGGTCGAATGGATGGGCATGGGATTATTCCAGACGAGTGTCTTCCCCGTGCCGGCGGGTGCCGAGCGAAAAGTAGCAATCCACTATCATCAGCTACTGAAAAAGGATCGAGGCCTGACCGATTTTCTCTTTCCACTCAGCACCGCCAAATACACATCGCATGCTGTCGAAAAGGTCGATATCCAGGTTGCGATTGAATCGACTATTGATATCAAAAATATCTATTCCCCGACCCACGCGATCGAGATCAAGCGGCCTGGCGCCAGAAACGCAGTCATCAGTTATTCGCGGACGAATGACGTCCCCACGACAGACTTTCGACTGATGTATGACGTTGATAAAGGTGACGTCGGGGCCCGGGTGATCAGCTATCGTCCCTCCGCATCAGACGAGGGTTACTTCCTGATGCTGGCCAGCCCACAGGTCAAGCCGATCGATGAGGCACGCCCCCCCAAGACAGTCTTGTTCGTTGTGGACCGCTCAGGAAGCATGAGCGGTAAAAAATTCGAACAGGCGCGTGCGGCGATCAAGTTTGTCCTCAACAATCTCCGTAGCGAAGATCTATTCAACATTATTGCCTACGACGGAAACATCGAATCATTCCGACCAGAACTCGAACGATACACTGACGAAACCCGACGAGCGGCGATTGGCTTTGTCGAAGGACTCTACCCCGGTGGTGGCACCAATATCGCGGGATCTCTCAAGACGGCACTGGAACAACTGAAGGATGATTCCCGCCCCAGTTATATTCTCTTTCTTACGGACGGGCTCCCCACCGTCGGCACGACCAACGAAGGCCAGATTGCCGAGGCCGCCCGCCAAGCGAATCGCGTTCGTGCGCGAATCCTGACATTCGGCGTGGGTTATGACGTCAACTCACGTTTGCTTGACCGCATCTCACGCGATGGCTTTGGTCTTTCGGAATACGTCAGACCCGATGAAGAAATTGAAACGCACGTCAGCACTGTCTACAGCAACATCAGCTCACCCGTTTTGACGGATGTAAAAGTCAGTTTCGAACTCGATACGCTGAAAGCAGAGGACGGCCCCCCCGTCAATTGTCTGTATCCAAAGACAAACTTAGATCTCTTCGAAGGACAGCAACTTGTGATCGCTGGTCGTTACAAGAAACCCGGTGCGGCAAAAGTTGTGGTGAGCGGACGAGTCGGCAAACAGGAACAACGTTTTGATTTTCCGGCTGATCTGATCGAAAAGAGCAATGATGAGACGTACGCCTTCGTTGAAAAAATCTGGGCGATGCGGCGGATTGGCGAAATCATCGATCAATTGGACCTGGTAGGCAAAAACGATGAACTGGTCAAAGAGCTGGTGGAATTATCGACCCGACATGGAATTCTGACCCCGTACACCTCGTTCCTGGCGGATGAAACCGTGCGGCCTTCACTGGCAAGTGCCGATGCAGTGAACCGGACACGCGACAACCTCACTAAACTGAATGAGGCATCGGGAATGGGGGGCGTTTCACAGCGATTCGCGAAAGGGCTCTACCAGAAAGCCAGTAATGCCGAAGTCGCAACGCACCCCTCAGGGGCGGGGGGCATTCCCGGACCGGTTGCCCGACCAAGCGCTCCTGGCGCGAGCGTTGGAGGAGCCACCGGGTATTCTCTGAATTCCTACGTGGATATTGAATCCGATTCAATCGTCGCAACGGATTCCGTCCGTCAGATCGGTAACCGATCAGTCTACGCTCGCAAACGGCCCGGGCAACTGGACCAGATCCTGGTCACCCCCGAGACGGCCGAGATGGATCTGGAAAAGGACCGCGAAAAAATTGAAACGATCGAACGATTCAGCGAGGCCTACTTCAAACTGGTCGAGGCCAACACCCCGACAGAGAATCAGATCCTGAGTCAGCAAGCACAGGGTCAGCAATTACTGATTCAACTTCGGGGAAAGATCTATCTCGTAAAGTAGCAGTCGGGCTCATTTCACCGAGCAAATCGCTTGTTCCGCCAGGTCTCAACACAGTCCAGCAGGCGCCGCTGAACGGTCCCGATGCTGCTGGGCTGATACTTGCGGGAGTTCAGGGTTTCACGGTTCTCTGAAACCAGACGCGCAACATCCGCCAGCGACCGCGTATGCGATGCAGAACAGACTTAGCGAGCGCTTTCACGCGGATGAGCAAAGTACGGACGGCCTGGTAGATGGCCAGGGAATGCAGTGCTTCCTGCAAACGATGGTGGATCGCGACCAGTCCATCGTGCAGACGTCTGAACCAGGGAATCGTGAGCAGTTTCGCCTTACAGACGACGAACATCCGCGCTTCGATCGCCGTTCCGACAAGTTTCGCCGTGATGATGACGACGATGCTGGTAATCCAGTGACCGCTGGCCATCCAGTAGACTGCTACCAGTTTGAAGGGAATCAGAATGAGCAGCGGCAGAAAGAAGACGACCATCGTCGCGTAGGGGGAAAGAGACTGAATCCAGGATTCGATCTTTCGCACCCACGCGAGGAGGGCAATCTGAGCTGTCAGCCATTTGAACCACTCCCATAACGACTCCTCGATCCACATCACCAGCGATGCAATCAGGATCAAAGGAGCCGTCAGGCAGCGTTTCCACAATGGCGACCTGGGCGTCACAGGATCTCGGCTCGCAGTTTCTGCAGCAGCGTCGATGCGGTTCCGATGTCCCGTCGCTGACGCTCACGGTCATGAGCGATTTCACGCTCAATCGTCAGCGGTCCGGTGTAGCCGATTTCCTTGAGGGTCTTGAGATATCGCTCCATACCGACATCTCCTTCACCCAGAGCCACTTCGGTTCCCCATTCTTTGCCACGCACCCCTTCGGCTGCCCACTTGGCATCTTTGCAGTGCACGCTGCGAACCAGGTGACCAACCTTCTTCAGGGCATCGATCGGATCCCCGTTGCCGTACAGAATCATGTTGGCGGGATCGAAGTTGATGAACAAATTGGAACGTTGGACGTCGTGGATGAACTCCAGCAGATGCTCGGCCGTTTCCTGCCCCGTTTCCAGGTGCAGTCGCTGACCGTTCTTCGCGACGTGATCCAGCAGGTCGCGGGTGACTTCAATCAGCCCCTTGTAGTTGGCACCATTGCGGTCAGTGGGGACGAAACCGATGTGCATCCCCACCGCTTCGCAGCCAAGCAGCTTGGTGAAGTCAGAAATTTCTTTCATTTCTGCTGCGCGAGCGGCGCGAGTCCCTTCCGGAACAAGACCGACTGTCGCGGTCGTCGTCGGAATGTCGGCGTAGCTTTCGCCCTCAAATCCGCCGAACACGCAGGTGACGGTGATTCCGGATTCCTTGCACTGAGACAAAAACTTGTCTGCAGCCGCCTGATTCCGGGTCCCCGCATGTGGGGAATGGACCTGCACGGTTGGAATCCCAAGTTCTTTTGCGACATCAAGATGAACGCCAAGTCCGGCGTCCACAGAGGTAAATACACCAATTGGCCAAGGAGCCATGATCAATCCCTTCACAGAGTGGTAAATCGGCGAGTTGTCGCCGATGATACGTTTCGGCTGCCCGGTCGGCCAGCGAGACGATCTGATTGTAAATTTGGGAAACTTTGTTCCTCTGACGAGAATCCACCCGTATGAAACGCCTCATTGCCCTGCTCATCATGATCTCTATCGCCGGTTGCGAACCCGAAGCCCCGCCTGCCGAGTTTCCGCCAATCCCGCAGGCCCCCGATACGATTCGAGTTGAGCCCGGCCCAACCGATCCCGATGCCCCCACGGAATTCACCACGACGGAAAGCGGACTCAAATACCGCATTCTGCGCAAGTCCGATGGACAAAAGCCGACCGCCAGTAATTCCGTACGCGTTCACTATCGAGGATCACTCGACGACGGAACGATCTTCGATTCGTCGTACGGACGGACGGGCAAGGCCATTGAATTTGCCGTGACTGGCGTGATCCCGGGCTGGACCGAGGGACTGCAGCTCATTGGTGAAGGGGGAATGATTGAACTCGAAATCCCGCCTGAGCTTGGGTATGGAAATGCCGGCTTCGGAACATCGATCCCACCCAATTCGACGCTGCACTTCATTGTCGAATTGCTGAACGTTAAAAAGTAGCGGTCGTTCATCCGAATGAAAGACCGAAACCTTCGTCCCTCTCCTTCGCGAGGTCTCAATGAACTTTCGAAACGTCCTGGCCGCGAGCCTGGTCCTGGCACTCGCTCTTTTCTCAGAAAGTCCGTCCATGCATGCCGCTCAGAAGAATCCGCTCGAACCCGGGGCCGCTGATAAAGATGCCCCGAAGGAATTCACCACCACCAAGAGCGGGCTGAAATATCGCGTGCTGCGGAAGTCCGATGGCCTCAAGCCGACTGCCCGGGACACCGTAAAGGTCCATTACAAGGGGTGGCTGGATGGCGGCAAAGTATTTGATCAGTCCTACGGTGCCGACGGCGATTCCATCGAATTTCCGCTGAGTGGCGTGATCAAGGGCTGGACTGAAGGGATGCAGCACGTTGGCGAGGGGGGGATGATCGAACTCGAAATCCCCTACGAACTTGGTTACGGCGAACGGGGTGCCCCTCCGACGATTCCCGGCAAATCAACGCTGCACTTCATCGTCGAATTGCTCGAAGTCACACCGGCGCCA
>NZ_DASWWZ010000231.1:0-19543 GCF_036405755.1 Schlesneria sp. | reverse complement strand
GAACTAGGACCGCATCCCGATGACAAAGAGCCTGTGCAGATTTTCGATGGGCGCTATGGTGCCTACGTGAAGCACGGGAAAGTCAACGCGACCCTGCCCAAGGGGACAGATCCCCAGGGGTTCACGCTGCAAGAGGCGCTGCCGCTGCTTGCAGAGCGGGCCGCACGCGGTCCTGCCACGAAGAAGTCGCGGGGTCGATCCACGACGGAGGGGGCAGCAAAAGCTCCCCAAAAAGCCGTGAAGAAGGCCCCGAAAAAGAAGAAAAAAGCGGATAGCTGAGCCTCAAACCATGGGTTAGCTCTCGCGGCCCGTGATTTTGAGCAGCGTATGAGAAAAGGAGTCGGGTGCTCGTCACCTGACTCCTTTTTGGCTTCTATAGATAGTGGTCCTGATGTTGAGGGAACTGCGACGACTGGCAATCCAGTCTCAGTGGGTTCAATCGGCTGAACGGACTCAGCATCGCCCGCAGCAACCGCTCACCCGTTTCGATCTCCCTCTGCCGGACGCATCGATTGAAATCTCTTTCCCGACAAATTCGAAATTCGATGGCAACGGGTGCCTGTATAAAACAAAACCACAAGATTACGCTGCTCGCAGGAATCCATCGATTCATACGGATGGGTTGGGAGTTTTCCGATGCGCAGGCGGTTTGATTGCTGATTCAAGGAATGTCATTGATGCAGCCCTTCTCGGTATTCATGTTTGTCCTGGTTCTTATTTCTGCCGTGTGCCCGGTTCGGGGTGAAGAGATTCCGATCTATCGGCGACCGCTGTTTGACGGCAAGTCGCTCAACGGCTGGTCGGTCGAAAACGAGGCAGAAGTCGATGTCGTTGACGGAAGCCTGCGCCTGAAAGCAGGTCATGGCTGGTTGCGGAGTGATCATCGCTTACGTGACTTTGAACTGCACGTCGAATGGCAGGCATTGAGTTCTGAAGACTACGATGCCGCAATCTTTATTCGGTCCTCACTCGCAGGAAAGCCATTTCCATTGACCGGTTATCAGGTCAATCTTCAGAAGGGCAAAGAAGGCAGTATCCCCACCGTAGCCGGAACGGAAAGTACGGGACTGGTCAATCCAGCTGGAGAGTGGAACGCGTTCGACCTGCGAGTTGTCGGTGAATCTGCGGAGTTGAGAATTAACGGAAAGGACGCCTGGAAAGTCTCGGGACTGAAGCAGGTCGATGGATGGATCGGCTTCCAGATCGAAGTACCGAACGGAGGCCAGTTCCTGCTGCGGAATATGACAGTCGCAGAGATTGGTTACCAGTCGCTGTTCAACGGTCGTGACCTCTCGGGTTGGGAGGGTGTGGGTGGCGACCGCGAGGCATGCTGGTCTGTGATTGACGGTGTTCTGACGTGCTCGGGAAAAAAAGGTCCCTGGTTACGCTCTGCAGACGAGTACGGCGATTTCAATCTGCGTCTCGACTACCTCGTCTCCAAGGGGGGAAACAGCGGAGTGTACGTGCGGGTTCCAGCGGACGGAAATCACCATCGGGACAACGATACCCAACCTGCGGCGGGCTTCGAGGTTCAGATCCTGGATGACACCGCCCCAGAGCACGCCGCACTGAAAGACTTCCAGTATTCGGCGTCGATCTATGACTTCGTCGGTGCTGACCCGCGCAACTCTCGACCGCTGGGTGAATGGAATTCGCTTGAGATCAATTGCCTCGGTCAAAAGATCACAACCTGGCACAATGGAGTGCAGGTGACGAACATTTCGGCCGAAGAAATGCCTCATCTCGCATTCCGGTCCGTGAAAGGATTTCTTGGTCTGCAGAACCATAGTACGGTTGTTGGACTGCGACACCTTCGGATTGGTCCCGCGGTCGATGTTCCGAAGGGTCCGGAATCCCGTTGATTCTCAGGTGCTGCACGGTGCTGTGGCGATTTCCAGAGGGAGCCCACAACGTGGGTGCTCTCCTCATCAGGCCGGCACCGTGTAAGGGGCAAGTGAGGTGAAGCGGAATGATTCCCACTGACCGTCAATCGTCCATCAGACGATAGCCGACGCCTGGCTCCGTTTTCAGATAGCGGGGGCGCATTGAATCTGTTTCGATTTTTCGACGTAGCTGACCCATGTAAACACGCAGGTACTGATTCTCATAAACGCTGCCGGGACCCCAGACTTCCTTGAGGAGTTGTCGGTGGGTGACGACTTTTCCGGCGTGTGTGACGAGGACAACCAACAGGCGATACTCGGTAGGTGTCAGATGGACAATCTGCTGCGCGACGGTTACCTCACGTCGAGCCAGATCCACCTGGAGATCGCCCACCTTAAACACGGGTTCGGCGGTCGGACTGGTTGTGGCGGTGGAATGTCGAAGGGCCACGCGGACCCGCGCCATCAACTCACCGACGCTGAAGGGTTTGGTCAGGTAGTCGTCCGCTCCGGCGTCCAATGCCAGGACCTTATCGGCTTCGCGGCCGCGTGCTGAAACGACGATGATGGGAACGTTTGACCATTCCCGGAGTCGCATGATGACAGCAAGGCCATCCTGGTCAGGCAGGCCCAGATCAAGAATCACAGCGTCAGGAGGCTCTGTGATTGCGTGCCCGATTCCGGCGGCCGCATTAGCGGTTTCGATTGCCGAATATCCAGCCGTTTCCAGCGAGATCCGGAGAAATTTGCGGATCTGCGGCTCATCTTCGACGATCAGAATTTTTGGACGATCCCCAATTGCCATCGTTAAAACCTGACTCGGAGTGCTGTGACCAAAATTTCGGCGGAGGTTCCACTCTCTTCAGGTCCGTAGACTGGGAATGCGTCGTGGAGACACATTTGGATGTACCGTTTTCCAAACCGAATTCAGCACGGGTAAGGGTGTACCAGTCGAATCTTACTTTGATCGCCAGAGCTTTAGTAATCATCCTCCTGGAATTCGGAACACACTTGATCATGCTGTCGCCCGGGAGACGCCGGTGCTTGCCCGTTCGAATTACTGGAGGATGTTACCAGCCGCAGGCTGTTGGACCGGGATGGAGAACCGAAATACCGCTCCCCCACCCGCACGGTTTTCCGCCCAGATTTTTCCCCCGTGGAGTTCGATGATGCTTCGACTGATTGTGAGACCAATTCCCGTCCCCGACTGGGACTGACCGGCCACGCGGTAGAATTTGTCGAAGATGAGTTCCTCCTGGCCCTCCGGAATTCCCGGGCCCCGATCCGCAACCTCAACCGTGAGCACGCCTTCGCCGACCCGCGCACGCAATTCGATGGGGACACCTGGAGATGACAGATTCGCGGCATTCTCCAGTAAGTTGATCAACACTTGCTGAATCAGCATTCCGTCCATCGTCAGAGGTGGCAAGTTATCGGGAAGATCGGCGGAGATGGGGTGGTCTTTGAGCCGCCTTTCGAGTCGGGACAGTGCGACTCCGATGGTCTCTTCGATTGGTTGCAGCACAAGCTGAAGTGAAATCGCTCCGGCTTCAAGTTTGGAAAGGTCGAGCAGGTTGGCCACGAGGCGAGCCAAACGGTCTGACTCTTCAAGGATCGACTCAGCGAGTTCGAGGCGGGCGGGAGACGTCAGCTTTTCATTGCCATCTACCAGCAGGCTGGCAGCGCCGGTAATCCCGGTGAGTGGCGTACGCAAATCATGTGAAACTGCGCTGAGAAGTGTATTACGTAGTCGCTCTGTTTCCATCTGCAATCGAATTTTTTCGGCCTCCGAGGCCAATTTGCAGCGTTCCAGCGCCAGAGCAATTTGACTGGAGAACGCATCAAGGAGCTTCATTTGGGAAATCGTCAGTTTGGAAGTCTGACGATTCGGCAGGACCCCCAGTACGCCAACCAGTTCCTCGGATCCACGCAGAGGCAGGTAGGTTGCATCCGTTCCCGGCAATGTATCGGTACCGTATCCTGCGGGGCGACCGTGATCGAAGACCCAGCGAATCACGCCTGCGTGTCTGGCGGGTGGCGTGTCCCCTTCCAACCGCTTTGCATCCTCGTCCGGCAATTCTGGCTGACGGAGGATCCAGACGTGAACGTCGAGCGCCTGTGAGACAATCCTCTGAGCGGCAGCGGCGACGCTTTCGTAAGAAGGAAGTGGAGCCAACTCTTTACTGAGTGCAAAGAGTGCGGCCGTTCTCCGTTCCCGCTGTCGTATCGCTTTACTATAGACCTGTACTCGGGAAGCCAGATCACTCGTGACGAGTCCCGTTACCAGCATGACAAGAAACATCAGAAGATATTGCGAGTCCCCCACCACGAACGTGCGATACGGAGGAATGAGGAAGAAGTCGAGTGCAGCGACGCTCAGAATTGTCGCCAGGACTGAAGGACCACGCCCCCAGATGAGAGATACCCCTACTACGCAGGACAGGTAGATCATCGGAAGGTTGGTAACCGGAAAATATCGAGAAAGGCCGATGCAGACGACAGTACATGCCGAAACCGCTGCCGTTGCCCCCCAGTATGCGAGGCCATAAACGGGCTTCGCCTCGTCTGAAACGTGCCGATTTGCAGCCGGTTCTCCGTCGCCGCTGATGACATAGACGTCGATGTCTCCCGACCGACGAATCAGTTGCGCGACAAACCCGCCTTGCAATAACTCACGCCACCAGGCCATCTGCGGCTTACCCACGACGATGCGGGTGATATTGTGGTGCTGGCAGTACGCCAGAACTGCAGAAGCGAAATCAGTTCCATTCTCTTCTTCAACGGTCGCTCCAAGGTCTTCAGCCAGACGTAAATTGTTCTCCAACCGCTGCTGGTCAGATGAACTGAGGGGCTTAGCGTGCTCGAGGTTGACGTGTAAGGCGACCCACGGCGCTCGCAAACTGGCAGCCATTCGTCGGGTGGATCTGACCAGTCGCGCTGACATGGGACTCGGGCCGACACAAACGAGAATCCGTTCTGAGGTGGCCCAAATGCGAGATACCTCATGCTGCTGCCGATATCCAATCGCCTGGCCATTCACCCGCTCGGCTGTCTTCCTTAGAGCGAGCTCGCGCAGTGCGATGAGGTTTCCCTTTCGAAAGAAATTCTCAAGGGCCCGAGACGCCTGTGCAGAAACATAGACTCGCCCTGCTCTCAGGCGATCAATCAAATCATCTGGCGCTAGGTCGATCAGTTCGATTTCATCAGCCTGATCAAACACCCTGTCGGGTACAGTTTCACGCACGGGGATTGAGGTCACTTGGGCGACGACATCATTGAGACTTTCAAGATGTTGTACGTTCAGCGTGGTAAAAACGTTGATCCCTGCCGCCAGCAAGTCTTGTACATCCTGCCAGCGCTTTGGATGAATCGATCCTTCCGCATTCGTATGTGCCAGCTCGTCAACAAGAATGAGCTGCGGCTTCCGAGCCAGAGCGCCTTCCAGATCAAACTCTTCCCACCCCTTGTCACGCGCGCGGATGACTCGACGAGGCAAGAGGTCCAACCCCAGCACCATGGCGAGCGTCTCGGGCCGGACATGTGGCTCGATGTAACCGACTACGACATCAGTTCCCTCGGAAGCCGCATTCCGCGCGGATTCCAGCATGGCGTAGGTCTTGCCCACACCGGGAGCCATGCCGAAGAAAATCTTGAGCTTTCCCCGCTTTCGCTCAGTCTCTTCCTCCTGAACGCGGGCCAGCAGTGCATCCGGATCAGGACGCTCTTTCATCATGGGGGTCGCATTCCGATGGAACAGTGAAATGAGTCAAGTGAAGAATTTCTAACGAGGCTTCATCGTAGCGTCGATTAACGGATTTAACCGCAGGTTCAAGAACTGCATGATAAATCAACTATGGTCAGTGCTCGTCCGCAGAGTTCCCTTCCTCGTCCGGACGGTCCCCGGACATCGAATCGAGCGCGAGATTCACTTTCAGCACGTTCACCCGAGATTGCCCGAATACGCCAATTGTCGGTTTCTCGACATACTCCAGCAGAATCTGCGTTACAACCGAAGGCTCGCAATGGCGGGCCTTCGCAATGCGTGCGACCTGGTAGCGAGCCGCTGCTTCTGAGATGTGGGGATCAAGCCCACTCGCTGAAGCGGTCACCAGATCGATGGGAATCAGAGACTGATTGTCCGGATCGGCCGCCCGGAGTTTGGCGATCCGCGCACTCACAGAGTCGAAATAGGTGGGGTTTGTCATTGCAAGGTTTGATCCGCTTCCTGCCATCCCGTTGTATTCGGCGGGGGCCGTTGCAGAGGGCCGACCCCATAAGTATTTCCCGCTCACAAAGTGCTGTCCGACCAACTCAGAGCCAACCCAGGTGGGGCGAGTGTCTTTATGAGAGGCCGTCGGCGGATCTGTTCCCTTCCGAATTGATGTGCTCTTGTTCAGAGGATGTGCGATCAGGCTTCCATTTGCCTCTCGGGGAAAGGCAAGTTGCGCGACGCCGGTCACCAGCATGGGATAAATCAGTCCCGTCACGATCGTCAAAACGCCTAGTAAGGTGGCGGCGGTTCGTATTGTCCGAAACATTGTCATTCCATTCTCAAGCAAGTTGAAGAGCGACAAGAACTAAATCGATCATCTTGATTCCGGCGAACGGGACGAGGAAGCCTCCCAATCCGTAGATCAAGAGGTTGTTGCGTAACAACTCGGCAGCACCTGCAGATCGTAAGCGGACACCGCGGAGCGCGAGCGGGATCAGAAAGACAATGATCAGGGCATTGAAGATCACCGCAGACAGAATCGCGCTGGCGGGAGTTGCCAGATGCATCACGTTCAAGCGATTCAGTTCGGGATAGGTTTGGACGAATGCTGCGGGAATGATCGCGAAGTACTTCGAGACATCATTCGCGATGCTGAATGTCGTCAAGGATCCACGCGTCATCAAAAGTTGTTTTCCGATTTCGACAATCTCAATCAGCTTTGTCGGGTTGGAATCGAGGTCGACCATATTCCCCGCTTCCTTGGCGGCCTGCGTTCCTGAATTCATTGCGACGGCAACATCTGCCTGGGCCAGTGCGGGCGAATCATTAGTGCCGTCTCCCGTCATCGCGACGAGTCTTCCTCCTTGCTGATACTCGCGAATGAGCGACAGTTTGGCCTCCGGGGTTGCTTCTGCAAGGTAGTCGTCCACTCCTGCTTCTGCGGCGATGGCTGCGGCCGTCATGGGGTTGTCACCCGTGATCATCACAGTCTTGATGCCCA
The DNA here is from genome assembly GCF_036405755.1 of Schlesneria sp. NCBI lineage: Bacteria > Pseudomonadati > Planctomycetota > Planctomycetia > Planctomycetales > Planctomycetaceae > Schlesneria > Schlesneria sp. Next base: position 12,447 of record NZ_DASWWZ010000231.1, on the reverse strand, counting down.
TCTGACGCAATTGAGAGAAACGCTCGCGGATCCCTCCTTTGACAATATCCTTGAGGTAAATGACACCCAATGCGCGCGAATTTTCCGCAACGACCAGCGGCGTCCCACCCTGGTTTGCAATGCGATGAACATCCTCTTTCAACGCCCGGGGGAGCTCGCCATTTTGTTCTCGGAGGTAGCATTCAATTGCATCCACGGCCCCTTTACGGATCTCCCGTCCATCGAGGTCGACGCCGCTCATCCGTGTCCGAGCCGAGAACGGAATGAATTTGGCTCGCAGTTCTTCGACGTTTCTGCCGCGCAACCCATGGTTGGATTTGGCGAGGACGACAATACTCCGTCCTTCGGGCGTTTCATCGGAAAGTGACGCGAGTTGTGCGGCGTCAGCGAACTCCTGTGGTGTGACACCCTGAGCGGGAATGAACTCGACGGCCTGTCGATTTCCCAATGTAATCGTGCCGGTCTTGTCGAGAAGTAATACATCGACATCACCTGCCGCTTCGACGGCGCGTCCTGATGTCGCGATTACATTCGCCTGGATCATTCGATCCATTCCCGCAATTCCGATTGCGGATAAAAGACCGCCGATCGTCGTCGGGATGAGGCAGACCAGCAGGGCAACGACGACGGCCAGGCTGATGGGAGTTCCTTTTCCAGTCAGTATCACGCTGTATTCTGAAAACGGAACCAATGTCGCACTGGCCAGCAGAAAAACGATTGTCATTACCGCAAGTAGGATACTGAGAGCAATCTCGTTGGGGGTCTTCTGACGTTTGGCCCCTTCTACCATCCCGATCATCCGATCAAGAAAGGTTTCGCCAGGGTTTGAGGTCGCACGAATGGTCAACGAGTCAGAAATGACCCGCGTTCCTCCCGTCACTGCACTTCGATCGCCGCCGCTTTCGCGGATCACCGGAGCACTTTCCCCCGTGATGGCGCTTTCATCCACGGAAGCGGCGCCATCGATGACTTCGCCATCAATGGGAATGACTTCGCCCGCCGTGACAAAAATGACGTCCCCTCTCTTCAGTTGAGATGAAAGTACCGACTCCCGGCCCCGTGAACTCGATAGCCGACAAGCCATGACCTCTTTTCGTGATCTCCTTAATCCGTCTGCCTGTGCCTTACCCCGTCCTTCGGCCATGGCCTCGGCGAAATTTGCAAAGATCAGGGTGAACCAGAGCCAGGCAGCAATAGCGCCGACGAAACCGGGGGATTCGGTTCCCGGAACCACGATGGCGCGGATCGCCAACACCGTGGTCAGCAAGCTCCCTATCAGAACGGTGAACATCACCGGATTGCGAAACTGATGGCGCGGACTTAGTTTCAATATTGATTCACGAAGCGCTGCACCGACGATATTCCTGTCGAAGAGGAATTGTGTGGCTGTCGATGACATAAAGAATTCTCCTGCGTTTATCGAAACGCCTGTAAACAGAACGAGGCGGGCAGTTACGATCCAGACAATTGCAGATGCTCGACGATCGGGCCTAATGCCAGTGACGGTACGAACGTTAGTGCGCCGACGAGAACCACGATGCCGGCGACCAGAATGGTGAATAACGGAGTATGTGTGGGGAGAGTTCCCGCGGAACAAGGGGTGTACCTCTTTTTGGCCAGGGAACCGGCGATAGCCAGAACGGGGATCATCAGCCAATAGCGCGAGACCAGCATCGCCGCAGCCAGCAAGCCGTTGTAGAACAGAGTGTTCACACTCAGTCCTGCGAACGCACTTCCATTGTTGTTACCTGCGGAAGAAAGGGCGTACAGGATCTGAGTAAAACCGTGTGGTCCGGGATTCGAGACGCTGGCACGTCCTGCATTCAGCGAGACTGCAACGGCTGTTCCCCCCAGCACGATCAGGGGTGGGATCAGGATCACGAGCGAAGCCATCTTCATTTCGAACGCCTCGATCTTCTTTCCCAGGTATTCCGGGGACCTTCCTACCATCAGTCCCGCGATGAACACCGAAAGGATTGCGAAAATCACCAGGCCATAAAGGCCGCTGCCCACTCCACCAAAAACGACCTCGCCCAACTGCATCAAAAGCAACGGGACGAGTCCCCCCAGTGGAGTGAACGAGTCATGCATGGAATTCACGCTACCGTTGGACGCGGCTGTGGTCGTCGTCGCCCATAAAGCGGACGCTGCAGTTCCGAAACGAACTTCTTTTCCTTCCAGATTGCCGCCGCTCTGAACGGCACTTGATGACTGATCGATATCGAGTCCACGGAGGCGAGGATTTCCCTGTTGCTCTGACCAGACACATAGCGAAAGCATTGGAGCGAAGATCAGCAGCATGGCGACCAGCAGTGACCAGCCCTGTCGAGTGTCACCTACCAGATCTCCGTACGTGTAACACAGTGCCGCAGCAATCAGCAGAATGGACACAACCTGCAAAAAGTTGCTCAGCGGTGTCGAGTTCTCAAGCGGGTGTGCGGAATTCACTCCAAAGAATCCACCACCATTCGTGCCGAGTTGCTTGATCGCAATCTGTGAAGCAGCAGGGCCGCGAGGTACTACCTGCGTTGCCGATAACTTCCCTTCCGCGTCATTGACCTGATCCAAAACTGTTACGACTGCAGCGGCAGAAAAGGACTGAACCACCCCTTGGCCAGCAAGGAGAACCGCGAGTAAAAATGAGAGCGGGAGCAAAATGAACATGGTCCCTCGCGTGAGATCCACCCAGAAGTTGCCGATCGTTTGTGACACTCGTCGTGTCAATCCGCGGACCAGCGCGATAAGGACCGCCATTCCTGAGGCCGCGGACAGGAAGTTCTGGGACGTCATGCCCGCCATTTGAGTGAAATAACTCAACGTGGTTTCGCCACTGTATGCCTGCCAGTTCGTGTTTGTGGCGAAGCTGACGGCGGTGTTGAAGGCGAGATCGGGAGCGACAGCAGGAAGTTGCTGAGGATTCAGGGGCAACCAACCCTGACAACGTTGAAGGACGTAGAGACCCATCGTGCCGACTCCGTTGAAAGCCAGCAGGCAGATCGCATACGCCTGCCAGGTCATTTCCTCTTCAGGTCTGACGCCCGAAAGGCGATAAATTGTCCGTTCCAGGGGGCAAATTATGCGGTTAAGACTGGCCGAACCACCATCGTAAACGCGTGCCATGTACCAGCCGAGCGGCTTGACCAGCGCAAGCAGTACACCGAAAAATACGCCAATTTCGATCCAGTCTGTGGTATTCATGAAAACCTTTCCGGGAACAACATCGCAAACAGCAAGTACACGAACATCCCCACTGTCAGAAGTGCGGCAATTGATTGAATTGGGTCCATCACCTGGTTCCCTGGAGATGCTGGCAGCACTTCACCAGCAGGCCACTCACGAGAAAAAAGCCGACGAGTGCCGTCAGAAAAACAGCGTCCATCACGTTTGATCTTCCCTTGCAAATTCAGTTTGGAATGACGATCCATGTGGTCTATGGTAGAACCAAGCCTGTAAAATGGGGGTAAGAAGTGAGGCTCCGGGCATAAGGGAAGCGCAAAGACGCCCCAAAGTCAGCCGGGGCCGTGATCCATCCGTTTCCAGCCCGGGTGTCTGTTGCCGGTTCCAATTTTCAGCGGATTAAGTTCAGGAGAAGTTTGTGGCGTCAGAATCTGCTCGCAAGACGGACCCTTCCGGATCTCGGACTGTGGTTGTTCTTGGTGCCAACTCGTTTTCAGGTCAGGACTTCATCGACCTGCTACTGGACGATCCGAGAAACCGAGTGATCGGGATCAGTCGCTCGCCCGAACGATCGTCGCTGTTCCTAAAGTACCTTCAGTCGGCCAATCGATCGCACTTCACTTATCATCGCCTTGATCTGAATAACGACTCACGCGCGATTCTGAGCTTGCTCGATGCCGAACGCCCCGAGTGGGTTGTGAATTTCGCTGCTCAAAGCGAGGTCGCTCCGAGCTGGGATTATCCTGAGGACTGGTTTCAGACGAACTGTGTCGCTCTGGCGGAACTGGTCAATCACCTGCGACGTCAGAATTACCTGCAGCGGTATCTGCACATTTCCTCGCCAGAGGTCTATGGGACCTGCGTCGGACGGGTCACCGAAGACGCGCCGATGAATCCCAGTACCCCCTATGCGGCGTCCAAAGCGGCTGCGGATCTGCTGCTGACGACGTTCCGAAAGCAGTTCGACTTTCCCGTGCTGACGGTTCGGGCTACTAACGTTTACGGTGCCCGGCAGCAGCTCTTCAAGATCATTCCCCGCTCAGCCATTTACCTGCTGACAGGGAAAACGATCGAGCTTCACGGCGGTGGTCGAGCTGTGAAGTCTTACATCCACATTCGTGACGTCTCCCGCGGCGAACTGGCGATTCTGGAACATGGTCAAATCGGGCAGATGTATCATCTTTCGCCCGATCAGGGGATTTCCGTACGCGAGGTGGTCCAGCGGATGTGTGCGACTTTGGGGCGTTCATTTGAAGAGTCAACGAAGTCGGTTGACGAACGACCGGGGCAGGACGCAGCCTATGTGATTGATTCCTCCCGGGCGAGAACCGAGCTCAACTGGAAGCCCCAGATCGACCTTGATACGGGATTACGCGAGGTCGTAGACTGGGTTCAGTCCAATCTGGAAGCCATTCAACAGCTTCCACTTTCCTACATTCACCGTCCGTGATTCCCCATTGAGAAGCGTCTCTGCATGGCACACCTTGATTTCCTGGCCTCGGTCCATAAGTCCACAAAGCGGGACTACCGTCAGCGAGTTCTCGACCACGATAAAGCAGAATGTGCAGAGATTGCTTTGCAGTTTGGCAAGGATTACTGGGACGGAGAACGTCACCTTGGCTATGGCGGCTACCGTTACGACGGTCGCTGGCGTCCTGTTGCCGAGGCGATGGCTCAGCATTACGGACTGAAGGCCGGCTCGAAGGTTCTGGACGTAGGGTGCGGAAAGGGATTTCTCCTGTATGAGTTCACCCAGGTGGTCCCGGGAATCGAAGTGGCAGGCCTGGATATTTCGACCTACGCGATCGAAAACTCCAAGGAAGAGATTCGGCCATTTCTCCACGTGGGAAACGCCGCCAAACTCCCATTCAAGGACAATGAATTTGACCTCGTTTACAGTCTGAACGCGCTTCACAATCTCTATCTCTTCGACTTGTGGTCGGCTGTGAAAGAGATTGAACGCGTCAGTCGGGGCGGAAAGTACATCGTCGTCGAAACCTACCGGAACGAACGAGAGAAAGCGAATCTCCTCTACTGGCAATTGACGTGTCGAGCCTTCCACACTCCACAGGAATGGGAATGGCTCTACCAACAGGCAGGGTACACGGGCGACTACGGATACATCACGTTCGAATGAGGGGCCCCGCCCCGCATCACGGTTGTCTCAGCCGATGGTCCTTCAGGAGTGGGTGGATGCCCAGTTGTCGTGTTTGTCGGTCGCAGTCGGTGAATCCTGTCACTGACTTCGGCCAGGTTTCGATCTCGAATCAATTCTTTGAGGAAGGTCATTCCCCGGCTTATCGACAGGCCCTCTCCTGGCAGGAATGCCAGACGTGTGGCGTTGTGCAGCTATCGGACGTTCCACCGATCGAGCAGATTCAGCCCCGTTTTCCGTGGATCAAATATGCGGAACCGGAAGGTCATCTCGACGAGACTGCTCGAGACGTGGCAAACGTGACCCAGTTCGGCCGCGCAGAACGAATCGTCGGCTTCACCCGGGATGACGGTGCGTTGTTGCGGCGGCTGGATTTTGGCCAGGCCTGTCTGCTTGATTCCGTCATCGATCTCGGTCTGACGTCAGAGAATGTCGGCATGGAATCGGTTCAGGCCGCATGGACAGTGCCAAGAGCCCGTCAAGTGGTCGAGAAGCACGGTCCAGCGGATCTTGTGATAGCCCGGTATGCTCTGGAACATTGTCACGATGCGGCGGAATTTCTTGCGGCATGCAGCCAGCTTCTGACGCCAGAGGGATATCTGCTCATCGAGGTCCCCGACAGCCAGGCCGCCTTTGCTGACGTGGACGTGACCGCAGTCTGGGAGGAGCACACACTGTACTTTACCGAGCTGACCCTCCAGCAGGGACTTCATCGAGCTGGATTTGAAACGGCCTATTTTCGGCGTGTTCCTGATCCGATGGAAGATCGCCTGGTCTGGATGGGACGGGCGAGCGCCCCTCCCTCTGTAGCGCCCCAGCGCAGTTCCCTTGAACCGGCTGTTCAGTCTTTCGCAAACATCTGGCCGCGCCGGAAAGAGGCGCTCAGGAGGTGGGCGCAGGAAATTGGAAGCGATGGAGGCAGACTGGCAGTCTTTGGTGCGGGGCATCGCGCAAGCACGCTGATCGATATCATGGAGCTGGCGGAATTTCTCGACTGTGTTATTGATGACTCTCCCGAAAAACAGAAACTTCGGTTTCCTGCGGGAGGCCTTCCGATTCGGGGATCTGAGGCCCTGGTCGAACGACAGATTTCGTATTGTCTGCTGGTCGTGAATCCCGGAGCGGAAGAGAAGATCGTGAATCGAAACGCCGAGTATGTGGCCAGGGGCGGGCAATTTGTCTCACTCTATCCGCGCAGCCCGCGCGCACTGAGGCTGTCATGAACACGCACCATTCAATTGTCGTCGGAGGGACGAAAGGTCTTGGCCGGGGACTCGTTCAACTCTGGTCAGAGAGCGAAGGGGTCATTTCGGTCATCGCACGGCGTTTGCCGAATCATGAGACCTCGGCTTCAAAAGCGGAAATCCGGCATTTTGCCGCTGATCTGACGGACCCCGAAAGTTTGCTTCCCGCACTTGATGAGATCGTTAAACAGTCTGGTCCAGTCACACGACTCGCATTTTCGCAGCGCTATCGGGGAACGGGCGATACACTGGAGGGTGAGTTGAAAGTCGGGGTCCAGGCGACGCAGCAGGTCATTGAGCATCTGGTCGAAACGGATTCCTTTGCTCCCCGCGCTGCAATTGTTGTGGTGAGTTCGGTCTGTGGCCAATTCATTGCCGCTGAACAACCTCTCGGCTATCACGTGACCAAGGCAGCGCTGGATCATCTGGTTCGCTTCTATGCTGTCCAGTTGGCCTCAAAGGGGATCCGTGTGAACGGGGTTGCGCCCAATCTGATCCTGAAGGACGAGGGCCGCGAGTTCTATCGCCAAAACCCGGAACTCCAGAGTCACTACGAGACTGTTATCCCACTGGGACAAATGGGAACCCCTCGCGATGTTGCGAATGCGATTGATTTTCTGTGCAGCGATCGGGCTGGTCACATTACCGGTCAGACACTGGTCGTTGACGGAGGACTGACGGTTTTGCTGCAGCATTCCCTCGGGGTGAGACCTTCCTTTCGGACAATTTGAGCATTCGAGGCAGCTTTCATTTCTTTCCGCAGCAGATGGCGAACAGGTAATGTGCCATCGGCGAAAAGCCCGTGTGGACCACTTCATCATTCATCGAGAACAGGAACACATTGTGGAACTGTTGTTCGAGGGTGGCTTTGAGCGCAGGGCCCGATTTGCAGTTGACATGTCCAATCCTGCTCTGCCGGGATGCATAAGTCTGAGACTCCAGCGACGGCATCCCCACAATCAAGACTCCCTGCTCCGTGAGTGAGCTCTTCAGATGGCTCAGGTAAATGTGCTCGACTTGAGGCTCGATGTGTTCCATGACGTCCACGCTGTAGATGGCATCGAACGGCCCCTGCTCTAACGGGCCGGTCAGGATGTCATGCAGGTGAGCGTGCAGTTTCCATCGTTCGACCTGTCGGGAATTGATATCGTCGATGAAAATCGGGTCAAAGTCATAGACGTGCAGTTCCTTGACTTCCTGCTGGACGATTCTCGCTCCGAAGGCATCGCCGCAACCGACCTCGGCCACCTTCGCTTTTCCTGACAGCATCTTGGAAACGAACTTATAACGCGACAAGAGGAAAGTCAGTCGGCGGGGATCGTCATACCAGACCTGATTCGACATGAGTCCGAACGACGCGATCCCAACCTGGTTCTTGACGTCAAGAAGTTCCGAGTACTGCGCTTCTTTTGTCTGACGTTCATCAAGATTCATTGCGAGATTCCATGGCGCTGCAGAGTCGTACGAGTGAGGTCGGCATCTTCGGTGATCGTTCTGGAAATGTCGATGCTTCGTCCGCCACGTCCAAGCGATGCACGATCGGAAATAGACAAACTGGAGAGTTGTTGAGCTCACTGCCGGTACTCGGGAACTGAATTCCAGTCGGAGCAATTCCTGACGCGCCGGCAACATCCCCCGTTGCAGGCGTGGTGTAATGAAGTTGTTGGCAATCTGCACCTTAGCCGAGAATTTCTCGCAAGATGTGCGCTTCTTCGACACCCGTCAGTTTGAGATCCAGACCCTGGAACCGATAAGAAAACTGACTATGGTCGATGCCGAGCAGGTGCAGCATGGTCGCATGCAGGTCACGGACGTGCACGGGTTTTTCGACGGCGTGGTATCCCAGTTCGTCCGTCGCTCCGTAGCTGCCACCCGTTCGTATTCCACCACCTGCCAGCCAGATGGAAAAGCCCTTGATGTGGTGATCGCGTCCCGCAGTTTTGCCTTTATTCTGCACCATCGGTGTCCGACCGAACTCACCTCCCCACACGACAAGTGTTTCGTCGAGCATCCCGCGCTGCTTGAGATCAGTGATCAGCGCATAGCTGGCTCGATCGGTATGGCGTGCGCATTCAACGATATCCCGCTGTAGATCTCCATGATGATCCCAGCCGCGGTGGTACAGGTGAATGAATCGAACACCTCGTTCAGCCAGGCGACGAGCGAGAATGCAATTGGAACCGAACGAACCGTCACCCGGTGTTGCACCGTAGAGCTCGAAAACGTGGCTCGGTTCGTCGCGGGTGTCGATGAGTTCCGGGACGGCGGTCTGCATTCGAAACGCGGTTTCAAAGGCGGAAACTCGCGCATCGATTTCATCGTTCTCAAAAAGGGGATCGGCGAGACGGTCAATTTGCTGGATCGTATCGACGCTCGCACGTTGCAACCTGGCTGAGATTCCTGGTGGGTTCTGCACGTAGTGCACGGGTTCGCCCGAGGAAGCGAACTCGACACCCTGAAAACGACTTGGAAGGAAACCGGAACTCCATTGTCGCGAGGCGATTGGCTGACAGCTTAAGCGGCCTCCGACACTGGTCAGGACCACGAAACCGGGGAGATCGCTGGTTTCCGAGCCGAGCCCATAATTGATCCAGGCCCCCATCGACGGGCGACCGCTGATCGCCGTGCCGCAATTCATGAATGTATGAGCAGGGTCGTGATTGATCTGCTCGGTGGTCATCGAATTGATGATGCAGATGTCATCGGCCATCTTCTGGTGCCAGGGAAGGACTTCACTGATCCACTGCCCTCCCCCGCCATACTGTCCGAACTTAAACATGGGCCCATGAGCCTGAAGCTGGGCATTCTGCAACTGCGCGATCGGTTGTCCCTTGGTGAACGACTCGGGCATCGGCTGTCCATGTAGAGCTGCCAGCTGAGGTTTGTAGTCGAACGTCTCGAGGTGTGATGGTCCACCCGCCATGCAAAGGAAAATGACCCGCTTGATCTTCGGTGGAAGATGAGGCAATCCCGGGAGGCCGGGGAATCGCTCTCGTTGAGGCGAGGGATTCGCTCGTGCAGTCGGAACGCTCAGCAGGCTCGATAGTGCGACGGAGCCGATGCCCAGCCCCGAGCGTGAGAGGAACGCCCGTCGACGTAATCTGTCGCTCGTCAGTCTGTCCAATTCGTCGGTGCGTCGCGTAGAAGAAATCGGTGACATTAGAACCTCGTCATTGCTTCGTTAAGCGACAGCACCGCCCGTGCGATAACAGTCCAGGCCGCCAATTGAGTCTGGTCGATACCTTCAGGTAACGGTTTAAGGCCAACCGACAAGAGTTCCCGAGCTGCCCCGCGGTCCTTGGAAAATTCTTCGAGGCTCTGTTCGATGAGATGCTTAAAGACTTCCATTTCCTTCGGAGAAGGGGATCGTGAGACGGTTTCGTTGAATGCGAATCGAAGTCGCTCTTCCGGAGACTCGCCCGATTCCGTCAGGATTCGAACAGCGAAAGCGCGAGACGCTTCGAGAAACGTCGGGTCATTGAGCAGCACGAGCGCCGACAAGGGTGTATTTGAGCGTTGCCGCTGGGCTGTACATTCTTCGCGGCTGGGGGCATCAAACGCCTTGAGCATGGGATGCAGGAACTGCCGTTGCCAATGCAGATAGACACCGCGTCGCCACTGCCCCGCGCCGGTGTCCGAAACGTACTTTCGTTCGGGAAAGTTCAGGTGACGGTAGTAGCCTTCAGGCTGATAGGGTTGGGCGTTGGGGCCTTCCAATTGATTCACCAGCAGACCACTGATCGACAATGTACTGTCCCGCACGGTCTCTGCTGGAAACCGAAAACGACCCTGATGTGAAAGCAGTGAGTTGAGCGGATCAAGGGCACGCGTCTGGCGGTTCTCATGAGATGACTGACGATAGGTTCGACTCATGGCGATTTCCTTCAGCATTGCCTTGACGTCCCAGCGCCGATTGATGAACTCGATCGCCAGATTGTCGAGTAGCTCGGGATGGCTGGGGACTTCACCCTGACTGCCGAAATCGTCCAGCACGGGGGCCAATCCGCGCCCGAACAGGAGATACCAGAAACGGTTGACCATCACGCGGGCAGTCAATCCCCCCACCCCCTGTCTGTCGTCCGTTAGCCAGTTCGCCAGGTCCAGTCGAGTCGCGCGGCGATCACCGATATCGAGCTTTCCGAACCGCTCAGGTACGGCCGGTTGCACGATCTCTCCACTGTCATCCAACCAGTTTCCTCGCGGCAGAATCCGAATCGTGCGAGGGGCGATCGAGCGACTTACCATCGACAGGCAAGCCCCCTTCTTAATCAACGTGATTTGTTCTTCGATTTGCTTGAGGGCTTCCGCGTTGGCCGCTGTCGAAGTCTCATCGGTCGTCAGACTGCTTCTGCGTGCCGCCAGTTCTTCCAGGTCTTTTTGCTGGCTGTCACTCAGGACTTCAATTTCCGGTCTGCGCTTTGTCGGGCTGTTGTTGTCCCCCTTCGTCAAATGCTCAGCTTCGTCGAGATCGGCGAAAAAGGCCTGGATGGAGTAGAAGTCTTTGATCGAGTAAGGATCGAACTTATGGTCATGACACTGGCAGCAGCCCATTGTGGCTGCCATCCAGACACCTGAAAGATTGCGAACGCGGTCCGCGCCGTAGATGGCAAGATACTCTTTCGGCTGGACTCCCCCTTCGTGAGAGGTCTGCAGCAACCGGTTGTATCCACTGGCAATCCTCTGCATAAGTGTCGCGTCAGGGATGAGATCACCCGCGAGCTGTTCACGGGTAAACTGGTCGAACGGCAGATTGGCGTTGAACGCAGCGATCACGTAATCGCGATACGGCGTGATGGAGTGGACCTGGTCACCATGATAGCCGACGGTGCTCGCATAACGGACCAGATCAAACCAGTAGCTGGCCATTCGCTCGCCAAATCGGGGCGAATCCAGCAGTCGATCAATACATTTCTCGTAGGCGTTCGGCGAATCATCCTGAAGGAACGCGACGACTTCGGAGTGTGTCGGGGGGAGCCCGGTTAAATCGATTGAGAGTCGCCGAATCAGTGTTGTGCGATCGGCGTCTAGCGCGGGGCGAAGTTCGTCTTCTTCGAGTTTCGCCATCACGAAATCATCGATCCAGTTAAGTCCCCACGCGTGGTCTTTCACGACGGGAGCGGGATGCAAGACCGGTGGGACTGCAGACCACGGCTGCGACCACTCTGCACCCTGAGCGACCCAGCGGCGGAGACGGTCGATTTCTTCTGCGGAAAGCGACTTGCCGCTCGCGGTGGGGGGCATCCGTTGTTCGACGATTTCGGTCTCAATACGTCGAATGAGCTCGCTCTCGTCTAGTCGGCCCGGAATGATTGCGGGATGCCCGCCCCTGTTGGCCTTGGCATCGTCTTCCCGATCCAGTCGCAAATTGGCTTCACGGGTGGCTGCATCAGGGCCATGACAACGGAAGCACTTATCCGACAGGATCGGTCGAATATCCCGATCAAACTGAAGGTGGTCGTCAGCAGCGGTTGCCCATGGCACCTGGAAAAGTGTCAGACCGAGAAGAAACAAACGCTTCATCGTTCGATGTCCTATCCATCGAAGGGATTGTCCCGTCGACAACCAGAATGGCCGGAGAACATTTTGCTCAGTGAGAATGCCCGCCACCCTTGATCCAGGTTGCCAATTCATTCTGCTGTCCTGCTGTGGAGGTCATGAACGACAGCCAGCTCAAGATAGCAAATTGTGACGCTGTTTCAGCGTGACGTCTATCGTGAGAAGCCATTTCTCCTGAGTCATCTGTGGGCGTTTGGAACCCTCAGAAACCTATTCCCTGATGGTCCTGATGGTGAAATCCCGACCGACGCAGCGGCGAAAAGGAATTCCCCTGCTGGGATCAGTTTCTTCCCCGGGGACCATTGACTATCTCGG